>NZ_MDGW01000003.1:0-14485 GCF_001712525.1 Shigella sp. FC1661 | reverse complement strand
GGCGCACGTCTTCGGTGAACGCACTCTGGCCACACTGGAGCGTCTTCTGAGCCTGCTGTCGGCCTTTGAGGTCGTGGTATGGATGACGGATGGCTGGCCGCTGTATGAATCACGCCTGAAGGGAAAGCTGCACGTTATCAGCAAGCGTTACACTCAGCGCATTGAGCGACATAATCTGAATCTGAGACAACATCTGGCAAGGCTGGGACGGAAGTCACTGTCGTTCTCAAAATCGGTGGAGCTGCATGACAAGGTCATCGGGCATTATCTGAACATAAAACACTATCAGTAAGTTGGAGTCATTACCTGCACTGGCAACAATAACAGCAGCCATTATCTATCTGTACCCTTCTCCACTGGTGTGTAATGCCGGCGCCTTTGTTATCGGTTTCTCAGCAGCTGGCGGCATTTTACAGCTCGGTGTTTCGGTCATGTCAGAGTTTTTCCCAAAAAGCAAAGCCAAAGTCACCAGTATTTATATGATGATGGGTGGACTGGCTAACTTTGTTATTCCGCTGATTACCGGTTATCTGTCGAACATCGGCCTTCAATATATCATTGTTCTCGATTTTACTTTCGCGCTGCTGGCCCTGATTACCGCAATTATTGTTTTTATCCGCTATTACCGCGTTTTTATTATTCCTGAGAATGATGTGCGGTTTGGCGAGCGTAAATTTAGCACCCGGTTAAACACAATTAAGCATAGAGGTTAAAGGAGTTAATTATGGATGTTACCGCAAAATACGAATTGATTGGGCTGATGGCCTATCCTATCCGCCACAGTTTATCGCCTGAAATGCAGAATAAAGCCTTAGAAAAAGCGGGATTGCCATTTACCTATATGGCCTTTGAAGTGGATAACGATAGTTTTCCCGGAGCAATTGAAGGATTAAAAGCTCTAAAAATGCGCGGAACTGGTGTATCAATGCCGAACAAACAACTGGCTTGTGAATATGTTGATGAATTAACGCCAGCAGCCAAACTGGTGGGTGCCATCAACACCATCGTTAATGATGATGGCTACCTGCGCGGCTATAACACCGACGGCACGGGCCATATTCGCGCCATTAAAGAGAGCGGTTTTGATATCAAAGGCAAAACAATGGTGCTGTTAGGGGCCGGAGGTGCCTCAACGGCGATTGGCGCGCAGGGGGCAATTGAAGGTTTAAAAGAAATTAAACTCTTTAACCGTCGGGATGAGTTCTTCGATAAAGCCCTCGCCTTCGCGCAGCGGGTTAACGAAAACACCGATTGTGTCGTCACGGTTACCGATCTCGCCGATCAGCAAGCCTTTGCTGAAGCCCTGGCTTCCGCCGACATTTTAACCAATGGCACAAAAGTGGGTATGAAACCCCTTGAGAATGAATCATTAGTTAATGATATCAGTCTGTTACATCCGGGACTTCTGGTCACTGAATGCGTGTATAACCCGCATATGACGAAGTTATTGCAGCAGGCGCAACAAGCTGGTTGCAAAACGATTGATGGATACGGCATGTTGTTGTGGCAAGGGGCTGAACAGTTCACGTTATGGACTGGCAAAGATTTCCCTCTGGAATATGTTAAACAGGTCATGGGGTTCGGTGCCTGACAGGCTGACCGCGTGCAGAAAGGGTAAAAAAATGAAAACCGTAACTGTAAAAGATCTCGTCATTGGTACGGGCGCACCTAAAATCATCGTCTCGCTGATGGCGAAAGATATCGCCCGCGTGAAATCCGAAGCTCTCGCCTATCGTGAAGCGGACTTTGATATTCTGGAATGGCGTGTGGACCACTTTGCCGACCTCTCCAATGTGGAGTCTGTCATGGCGGCGGCAAAAATTCTCCGCGAAACCATGCCAGAAAAACCGCTGCTGTTTACCTTCCGCAGTGCCAAAGAAGGCGGCGAGCAGGCGATTTCCACCGAGGCTTATATTGCTCTCAATCGTGCAGCCATCGACAGCGGCCTGGTTGATATGATAGATCTGGAGTTATTTACCGGCGATGATCAGGTTAAAGAAGCCGTCGCCTGCGCCCACGCGCATGATGTGAAAGTTGTCATGTCCAACCATGACTTCCATAAAACGCCGGAAGCCGAAGAAATCATTGCCCGTCTGCGCAAAATGCAGTCCTTCAACGCCGATATTCCTAAGATTGCGCTGATGCCGCAAAGTACCAGCGATGTGCTGACGTTGCTTGCCGCGACCCTGGAGATGCAGGAGCAGTATGCCGATCGTCCAATCATCACAATGTCAATGGCAAAAACTGGCGTAATTTCTCGTCTGGCTGGTGAAGTATTTGGCTCGGCGGCAACTTTTGGTGCGGTAAAAAAAGCCTCTGCGCCAGGGCAAATCTCGGTAAATGATTTACGCACAGTATTAACTATTTTACATCAGGCATAAGCAATAATATTTCGGCGGGAATATCCTCCCCCGCCGAACTAAAAAAAATATATTCAACCGTATTTAATAAAAATATTTCGTGAGTCTCTGTGCGCTAAATATCCATCTGGCGTAGGGAAAATCACACCTGAATCAGGAATTAACAATGAAACCTGTAAAACCACCTCGTATTAATGGACGAGTGCCGGTCCTGTCGGCACAGGAAGCGGTGAATTATATTCCCGACGAAGCAACACTTTGTGTGTTAGGCGCTGGCGGCGGTATTCTGGAAGCCACGACGTTAATTACTGCTCTTGCTGATAAATATAAACAGACTCAAACGCCACGTAATTTATCGATTATTAGTCCAACAGGGCTTGGCGATCGCGCCGACCGTGGTATTAGTCCGCTGGCGCAAGAAGGTCTGGTGAAATGGGCATTATGTGGTCACTGGGGACAATCGCCGCGTATTTCTGAACTCGCAGAACAAAATAAAATTATTGCTTATAACTATCCACAAGGTGTACTTACACAAACCTTACGCGCCGCCGCAGCCCACCAGCCTGGTATTATTAGTGATATTGGCATCGGGACATTTGTCGATCCACGCCAGCAAGGCGGCAAACTGAATGAAGTCACGAAAGAAGACCTGATTAAACTGGTCGAGTTTGATAACAAAGAATATCTCTATTACAAAGCGATTGCGCCAGATATCGCCTTCATTCGCGCTACCACCTGCGACAGTGAAGGCTACGCCACTTTTGAAGATGAGGTGATGTATCTCGACGCATTGGTTATTGCCCAGGCGGTGCACAATAACGGCGGTATTGTGATGATGCAGGTGCAGAAAATGGTTAAGAAAGCCACGCTGCATCCTAAATCTGTCCGTATTCCGGGTTATCTGGTGGATATTGTGGTGGTCGATCCGGATCAAAGCCAACTGTATGGCGGTGCGCCGGTTAACCGCTTTATTTCTGGTGACTTCACTCTTGATGACAGCACCAAACTTAGCCTGCCCCTAAACCAACGTAAATTAGTTGCGAGGCGTGCATTATTCGAAATGCGTAAAGGCGCGGTGGGGAATGTCGGCGTCGATATTGCTGACGGTATTGGCCTGGTCGCCCGGGAAGAAGGTTGTGCTGATGACTTTATTCTGACGGTAGAAACAGGTCCGATTGGCGGAATTACTTCACAGGGGATCGCCTTTGGCGCGAACGTGAATACCCGTGCCATTCTGGATATGACGTCCCAGTTTGATTTTTATCACGGTGGTGGTCTGGATGTTTGTTATTTGAGTTTTGCTGAAGTCGACCAGCACGGTAACGTCGGCGTGCATAAATTCAATGGCAAAATCATGGGTACCGGTGGATTTATTGATATCAGTGCCACCTCGAAGAAAATTATTTTCTGCGGCACGTTAACCGCGGGCAGTTTAAAAACAGAAATTGCCGATGGCAAATTAAATATCGTCCAGGAAGGACGGGTGAAGAAATTTATTCAGGAACTACCGGAAATTACTTTTAGCGGAAAAATCGCGCTCGAACGGGAACTGGATGTTCGTTACATCACCGAACGTGCTGTATTCACGCTGAAAGAAGACGGCCTGCATTTAATCGAAATCGCCCCTAGCGTCGATTTACAAAAAGATATTCTCGACAAAATGGATTTCACCCCAGTGATTTCGCCAGAACTCAAACTGATGGACGAAAGATTATTTATCGATGCGGCGATGGGTTTTGTCCTGCCTGAAGCGGCTCATTAACAGGAGTATCACGATGGATTTTTCTTTAACTGAAGAACAAGAACTGCTGCTGGCCAGTATTCGCGAACTGATTACGACTAACTTTGCGGAAGAGTATTTCCGCACCTGCGATCAAAACGGGACATATCCGCGTGAGTTTATGCGGGCGCTGGCGGATAACGGCATTTCTATGCTTGGCGTGCCGGAAGAGTTCGGTGGCATCCCTGCGGATTACGTCACCCAGATGCTGGCGCTGATGGAAGTGTCAAAATGCGGTGCTCCGGCATTTTTGATTACCAACGGTCAATGTATTCACAGTATGCGCCGTTTCGGTTCTGCAGAGCAGCTACGTAAAACGGCAGAGAGCACCCTGGAAACGGGTGATCCCGCCTATGCCCTGGCGTTGACGGAGCCAGGCGCAGGCTCAGACAACAACAGTGCCACTACCACTTACACGCGTAAAAACGGCAAGGTTTACATCAACGGACAGAAAACCTTTATTACCGGTGCGAAAGAGTACCCGTATATGCTGGTGTTGGCGCGCGATCCGCAACCGAAAGATCCCAAAAAAGCCTTCACCCTGTGGTGGGTCGACTCCAGTAAGCCCGGCATTAAGATTAACCCGCTGCATAAAATCGGCTGGCATATGCTCAGCACCTGCGAAGTCTATCTCGACAACGTGGAGGTTGAAGAGAGCGACATGGTGGGCGAAGAAGGAATGGGTTTCCTCAATGTGATGTACAACTTTGAGATGGAGCGCCTGATCAACGCCGCGCGCAGCACCGGCTTTGCCGAATGCGCCTTTGAAGATGCCGCCCGCTATGCCAACCAACGTATCGCTTTTGGTAAGCCCATTGGTCATAACCAGATGATCCAGGAAAAACTGGCGCTGATGGCGATTAAGATCGACAACATGCGCAACATGGTGCTGAAAGTGGCATGGCAAGCCGATCAGCATCAGTCACTGCGCACCAGCGCGGCGCTGGCAAAACTGTATTGCGCACGTACCGCAATGGAAGTCATTGATGATGCGATTCAAATCATGGGCGGTCTGGGCTATACCGATGAAGCGCGCGTCTCCCGCTTCTGGCGTGATGTCCGTTGTGAACGTATCGGCGGCGGTACAGACGAAATTATGATTTACGTAGCAGGTCGGCAGATCCTGAAAGACTATCAGAACAAATAATCTGCAGGCGGCGCAGCTTCTTAACAAACTGCGCCGCCAGATTTATCCAACAAGACTTACCGGTTGAGGAAATTCAGATAGGATTTCTTGTTCCGCAAAACAGTTTTTAAATTGTCTACGGTAATCGCTGGGCGAACAACCGACATGGCGCAAAAACAGTTTGGCAAAGTGATCGACATTTTCATAACCCACACGCCAGGAGATCTCTGCCTGTGATAATTCAGTATTAGTGAGTGACCATTTTGCTTCCGTCATACGCCGTTGAATAACATAGTTAATAGGGGAAATACGATACTCTTTGGTAAATTCATGGCAAATATAACTGACGCTGGCACGAAATTTTTTCGATAACTGTTCTAAAGTGATTTTTTCGCGATAATTATTATTCAGATAGAAAAGAATATCTTTTATCAGAACATCTTTTTTAATATACCCCTGCTCCGAACGATAAGCATTTTTAAAATTTTCGTAGTAAAGAATGGCTAACGTATAGGCAAATGCATCCCATAACGAAGATGTTTGGCTATTTTTACTTTGCGGCAAAATCACACTTAGCTCATTAAATAAGGTTTTTATGACTTCTTTTCCCTGCCCCGCGGCAATTACCGGACAAGAATGCGGTTGCAGTAGCTGATTTTCCTCAGCCCCCTGAAACTGAAAGCCGTACAGCGCACAGGTACACGTCGTTGCCGGATCGTTAACGTCAGAGGCCACCGCATGCAGCCTGCCGCGTTCTATCACCACAATGTCATCCGCATGTGCGACATATAACGAAGAATCGATGGTAAACCTTGCAACCCCTTTCTTGACGTAAATCAACTCGGTTTCATTGTCATGAACGTGATGTCCGGACTCCCATTTTGGATCATCGCTAAATGCAAAACGTGAAAGCCGTGGCGTTTTACCGGCGACAAACAGCGTTTCACTGGCGTTATCAAAACAGCGTTGATACATGACAACCTCCCTATTCCATGAGCAAGCAAAAACAATATATGCCGGATAAAATACGGCGTGTATTGCGGTTATACAACCGCGTTTAGCGAGAGCTAAACAAGATTATTTACACTGAATGCAAGATTGTACGGTCATGGAATAACTATATTGCCGCAAATTGCACTTTTGTTTTAGCGATCGCATTTTTTTTGCAAGATTGTTGGCAAGGAAAACAGCTTGCTCCGTCGAAAACCCCGCACCGCTATCGCACACTATTTTCAGGCCATTTTTACCTTCCATCGGAGATGTTCCGTATGCGACTCACAGGAGAAATCATGAAAATAATAACCTGCTTTAAGCTGGTGCCTGAAGAACAGGACATTGTTGTCACTCCAGAATACACCCTGAATTTCGACAATGCCGACGCCAAAATCAGCCAGTTCGATCTCAATGCCATTGAAGCTGCAAGCCAGCTCGCAACAGATGACGATGAGATAGCCGCGCTGACCGTTGGCGGCTTATTGTTGCAGAACTCGAAAGTGCGCAAAGATGTGCTATCCCGCGGGCCGCACAGCCTGTATTTGGTGCAGGATGCGCAACTTGAACATGCACTGCCTCTCGATACCGCAAAAGCGCTGGCGGCAGCAATTGAAAAGATCGGCTTCGATTTACTGATCTTTGGTGAAGGTTCCGGCGACCTTTATGCCCAGCAGGTTGGCTTGCTGGTCGGAGAAATTCTGCAACTTCCGGTGATTAATGCAGTGAGTGCTATTCAGCGTCAGGGCAATACACTGGTGATTGAACGCACGCTTGAAGATGATGTTGAAGTTATTGAACTCTCTGTTCCAGCCGTGCTCTGCGTCACCTCCGATATTAACGTGCCACGCATTCCTTCGATGAAAGCCATTCTCGGCGCGGGTAAAAAACCGGTAAATCAGTGGCAGGCAAGTGATATTGACTGGAGCCAGAGCGCGCCACTTGCTGAACTGGTCGGCATTCGCGTACCGCCGCAAACAGAACGTAAGCACATCATTATCGATAACGATTCGCCGGAGGCCATTACCGAGCTGGCGGAACATCTGAAGAAAGCCCTGAACTGAAGCCTACGGAGAAGAAACGATGAGTCAATTAAACAGCGTCTGGGTCTTTAGCGATAATCCTGAACGTTATGCTGAACTGTTTGGCGGCGCTCAGCAATGGGGCCAACAGGTGTATGCCATTGTACAAAATACCGACCAGGCGCAGGCAGTTATGCCTTATGGTCCAAAATGTATTTATGTTCTTGAGCAAAACGACGCGCTGCAACGCACTGAAAATTACGCCGAAAGCATTGCTGCCCCGCTGAAAGATAAACACCCCGCTATGTTGCTGTTGGCCGCGACGAAACGTGGTAAAGCTCTGGCAGCACGGTTAAGTGTGCAACTGAATGCGGCGCTGGTGAACGATGCCACGGCGGTGGATATTGTCGATGGTCACATTTGCGCCGAACACCGGATGTATGGCGGGTTAGCGTTCGCTCAGGAAAAGATCAACAGCCCGCTGGCGATCATTACCCTTGCACCCGGTGTTCAGGAACCGTGCACCAGTGATACCTCTCATAAGTGCCCGACAGAAACGGTACCTTATGTTGCTCCGCGTCATGAAATTCTCTGTCGCGAACGCCGTGCGAAAGCCGCAAGCAGCGTGGACCTGAGCAAAGCAAAACGTGTGGTTGGCGTCGGTCATGGTCTGGCGGCGCAGGATGACCTGAAAATGGTCCACGAACTGGCGGCGGTGCTGAATGCTGAAGTCGGCTGTTCACGTCCAATTGCCGAAGGCGAGAACTGGATGGAGCGTGAACGTTATATCGGTGTCTCCGGCGTGTTGCTGAAATCCGATCTCTACCTGACGCTGGGGATCTCCGGGCAGATCCAGCATATGGTTGGCGGCAACGGCGCAAAAGTGATTGTCGCCATCAATAAAGATAAAAATGCGCCAATCTTCAATTATGCCGACTACGGCCTGGTGGGCGATATCTACAAAGTCGTCCCTGCCCTGATTAGCCAGTTGAGCCGCTAATTCCCCTTTCAACCACATCTCCCGCTGTAAACGCAGCGGGAAGGGAGCATAACGCATGTCGGATAACAAATTTGATGCCATTGTGGTCGGTGCGGACGTTGCTGGTAGCGTTGCCGCACTGGTCATGGCGCGAGCCGGACTGGATGTCCTGGTGATAGAACGCGGCGACAGTGCCGGATGTAAAAACATGACCGGCGGGCGTCTTTATGCCCACACACTTGAAGCAATCATTCCAGGCTTTGCAGTATCAGCGCCGGTAGAACGCAAGGTCACACGCGAGAAAATCTCCTTCTTAACCGAAGAAAGCGCCGTTACCCTCGATTTTCACCGCGAGCAACCAGATGTTCCGCAACACGCATCTTATACCGTATTGCGTAATCGTCTGGACCCGTGGTTGATGGAACAAGCCGAGCAGGCGGGCGCACAGTTTATCCCGGGCGTTCGCGTCGATGCGTTGGTTCGTGAAGGAAACAAGGTCACTGGCGTGCAGGCCGGGGATGATATTCTCCAAGCGAATGTGGTGGTTCTAGCTGATGGCGTAAACTCGATGCTTGGCCGCTCGCTGGGAATGGTTCCCGCTTCCGATCCGCATCATTACGCTGTTGGTGTTAAAGAGGTTATTGGCCTCACACCAGAACAGATCAACGATCGCTTTAATATTACGGGCGAGGAAGGTGCCGCCTGGCTGTTTGCCGGTTCCCCTTCTGACGGCCTGATGGGCGGGGGATTTCTCTATACCAACAAGGATTCCATATCCTTGGGGCTGGTTTGTGGATTGGGTGATATCGCCCATGCGCAAAAAAGCGTGCCGCAAATGCTGGAAGATTTTAAACAACACCCCGCCATTCGCCCACTAATTAGCGGCGGCAAACTGCTTGAATATTCCGCGCATATGGTGCCAGAAGGCGGTCTGGCAATGGTGCCGCAGATGGTTAACGATGGCGTGATGATCGTTGGTGACGCCGCAGGCTTCTGCCTGAATTTGGGTTTTACAGTTCGTGGCATGGATTTAGCCATTGCATCGGCTCAGGCTGCCGCCACAACGGTGATCGCCGCCAAAGAACGCGAGGATTTCTCCGCCAGCAGTCTGGCGCAATACAAACGTGAGCTGGAACAAAGCTGCGTCATGCGCGATATGCAGCATTTCCGCAAGATCCCGGCGCTGATGGAAAACCCGCGCCTGTTTAGCCAATACCCACGAATGGTCGCCGACATCATGAACGAGATGTTCACCATTGACGGCAAACCAAACCAGCCGGTACGCAAAATGATCATGGGACACGCGAAGAAAATTGGGCTGATCAACTTGCTGAAAGATGGCATTAAGGGAGCAACCGCGCTATGAGCCAGAACGCTACGGTTAACGTCGACATCAAATTAGGCGTCAATAAATTCCATGTTGATGAGGGCCACCCGCATATCATTCTGGCGGCAAATCCCGATATCAATGAATTCCGTAAATTAATGAAAGCTTGCCCTGCCGGACTTTATAAGCAGGATGACGCCGGCAACATTCATTTCGATTCCGCCGGTTGTCTGGAGTGCGGCACCTGTCGGGTGCTGTGCGGCAACACTATTCTCGAACAGTGGCAATATCCCGTAGGCACCTTCGGTATTGATTTTCGCTACGGCTAATCATGCATCCCACAGGCCCGCATCTCGGGCCTGATGTTCTGTTTCGAGAGTCCAAAATGAAAGTGACATTAACGTTCAACGAACAACGTCGTGCGGCGTATCGTCAGCAAGGGTTATGGGGCGATGCTTCACTGGCCGATTACTGGCAGCAGACCGCTCGTGCGATGCCAGACAAAATTGCCGTGGTCGACAATCATGGTGCAACGTACACCTATAGCGCGCTCGATCACGCCTTGAGCTGTCTGGCAAACTGGATGTTAGCGAAGGGTATTGAATCAGGCGATCGCATCGCATTTCAACTGCCTGGCTGGTGTGAATTTACCGTTATCTATCTTGCCTGCCTGAAAATCGGTGCGGTTTCCGTGCCGCTGTTGCCTTCCTGGCGGGAAGCAGAACTGGTGTCGGTGCTCAATAAGTGTCAGGCAAAAATGTTCTTTGCACCGACGTTGTTTAAACAAACACGTCCGGTAGATTTAATCCTGCCGCTGCAAAATCAGCTTCCACAACTACAACAAATTGTCGGCGTGGACAAACTGGCTCCCGCCACCTCTTCCCTCTCATTAAGTCCGATTATCGCCGACAATACCTCACTGACCACGGCGATAACGACCCACGGCGATGAATTAGCTGCGGTGCTGTTTACCTCCGGAACCGAGGGTCTGCCAAAGGGCGTGATGCTAACGCATAACAATATTCTCGCCAGTGAGCGGGCTTATTGCGCGCGACTGAATCTGACCTGGCAGGATGTCTTTATGATGCCTGCGCCACTTGGTCACGCAACGGGCTTTCTGCATGGCGTAACGGCACCATTCTTAATTGGCGCTCGCAGCGTGTTGTTAGATATTTTCACTCCTGATGCGTGTCTCGCGCTGCTTGAGCAGCAGCGTTGCACCTGTATGCTAGGCGCAACGCCGTTTGTCTATGATCTTTTGAATGTACTAGAGAAACAACCCGCGGACCTTTCAGCGCTGCGTTTCTTTCTTTGCGGCGGTACCACAATCCCCAAAAAAGTGGCACGTGAATGCCAGCAGCGCGGCATTAAATTATTAAGTGTTTATGGTTCCACAGAAAGTTCGCCGCATGCGGTGGTGAATCTCGATGATCCTTTGTCTCGCTTTATGCACACCGATGGTTACGCTGCCGCAGGTGTAGAGATTAAAGTGGTCGATGACGCACGCAAGACCTTACCGCCAGGTTGCGAAGGTGAAGAAGCCTCGCGTGGCCCCAATGTGTTTATGGGGTATTTTGATGAACCTGAATTAACCGCCCGTGCGCTGGACGAAGAAGGCTGGTATTGCAGCGGCGATCTCTGCCGTATGGATGAGGCTGGCTATATAAAAATTACCGGACGCAAAAAAGATATTATTGTCCGCGGCGGCGAAAATATTAGCAGCCGTGAAGTGGAAGATATTTTATTGCAGCATCCTAAAATTCACGATGCCTGTGTGGTTGCAATGCCCGATGAACGTTTAGGTGAACGATCATGCGCTTATGTCGTGCTGAAAGCGCCGCATCATTCATTATCGCTGGAAGAGGTGGTGGCTTTTTTTAGCCGTAAACGGGTCGCAAAATATAAATATCCTGAACATATCGTGGTAATCGAAAAACTACCGCGCACTGCCTCAGGTAAAATACAAAAGTTTTTGTTAAGAAAAGATATTATGCGGCGATTAACGCAGGATGTCTGTGAAGAGATTGAATAAGTTTCATCTTCGGGGATCACATAAACCCGGCGACAAAACGCCGCCGGGTATTTATTTTATTTCTTCAGTTCAGCCAAGCTTAACCAGGTTTGCACCACGGTGTCCGGATTCAGAGACAGGCTATCGATCCCCTCTTCCATCAACCATGCGGCAAAATCTTCGTGGTCGGACGGACCCTGACCGCAAATCCCGACATATTTGCCCTGTTTCTTCGCGGCACGGATAGCCATCGACAGCAATGCTTTCACCGCATCGTTGCGCTCATCGAACAGTTCAGACACCACGCCGGAGTCACGATCCAGACCGAGCGCCAACTGCGTCATGTCGTTTGAGCCAATTGAGAAGCCGTCGAAATATTCGAGGAACTGCTCGGCCAGCAAGGCGTTGGACGGGATTTCACACATCATGATGATTTTCAGCCCGTTCTCACCACGCTTCAGCCCCTGACGCGCCAGTTCTTCAACCACCGCTTTCGCCTGGTCTACGGTACGCACGAACGGGATCATGATCTCAACGTTGGTCAGCCCCATGTCGTTGCGCACACGTTTCACTGCTTCACACTCCAGCGCGAAGCAGTCGCGGAAGCTGTCGGAAACATAGCGGCCCGCGCCACGGAAGCCGAGCATCGGGTTCTCTTCATCTGGCTCGTAACGCTCACCACCGACCAGGTTGGCATATTCGTTCGATTTAAAATCAGAGAGACGGACAATGACGCGCTTCGGATAAAACGCGGCACCCAGCGTCGCGATCCCTTCAGTCAGACGACCAACGTAAAATTCACGCGGAGAATCAAAACCTTTCATCATCTCGCGGATTTCGTTTTGCAACTGCGGTTCCTGATCGTCAAACTCAAGCAGTGCGCGTGGGTGGACGCCAATCATACGGTTGATGATAAATTCCAGACGCGCAAGTCCCACGCCTTTGTTCGGCAGACAGGCGAAGTCGAAAGCTCGATCCGGGTTACCGACGTTCATCATAACTTTCAACGGCAGATCCGGCATGGTTTCTACGCTGGAGCTTTTCACGCTAAATTCCAGCAACTCCGCATAGACGTAACCGGTATCACCTTCGGCACAAGAAACAGTGACGTTCTCACCGTCTTTCATCCGTTCTGTTGCATCACCACAGCCCACTACCGCCGGAATACCCAGTTCACGAGCGATGATCGCCGCGTGACAGGTACGACCGCCACGGTTGGTGACGATGGCAGATGCTTTCTTCATGATCGGTTCCCAGTCCGGGTCGGTCATGTCAGTGACCAGCACGTCACCAGGTTCGATGCGGTTCATTTCGCTGATGTCATGGATGACTTTCACCGGACCCGCACCGATGCGATGACCGATAGCACGGCCTTCGGCGATAATCTTACCCTGTGAATGCAGCGTATAACGCTCCATGACCTGACCGCGTGAGCGCACGGTTTCCGGACGCGCCTGCACAATGAACAGTTTGCCGGTGTGGCCATCTTTCGCCCACTCAATATCCATCGGGCGACCGTAGTGTTTCTCAATTTGTACGGCCTGTTTTGCCAGTTCCTGCACTTCTTCGTTGGTCAGCGAGAAGATGTCACGCTGTTCCTGCGGTACGTCTTCGATTTTAACCTGCTTGCCGTGCTCCTGGGTCGGCGCGTAAACCATGCGGATTTTTTTCGACCCCATGGTGCGGCGCACGATAGCCGGGCGATTCGCCGCCAGTGTCGGTTTATGCACGTAAAACTCATCCGGGTTAACCGCCCCCTGCACGACCATCTCACCAAGGCCCCATGCGGAAGTGATAAACACCACCTGGTCAAAGCCGGATTCGGTATCAATGGAGAACATCACGCCAGAAGATGCGAGGTCGGAGCGCACCATCCTCTGAACACCGGCGGAGAGCGCCACGCCACGGTGATCGTAACCCTGGTGCACACGATAAGAGATGGCGCGATCGTTAAACAGAGAAGCAAATACATGTTTCACTGCCACGAGAACGGCGTCAAACCCCTGAACGTTGAGGAAGGTTTCCTGCTGACCGGCAAAGGAAGCGTCCGGCATATCTTCTGCGGTGGCGGAGGAGCGCACCGCAAAAGAGGCGTTTTCGTCATCGGCGGAAAGCTGAGCATAGGCTTCGCGGATGGCGTTTTCCAGCTCAGCCTGGAAGGGAGTGTCGATAATCCACTGGCGGATTTGCGCGCCCGCTTTCGCAAGCTGAGTAACATCGTCAATATCCGTTTTATCCAGCAGTTCATAAATGCGCTGGTTTACGCCGCTTTGGTCCAGAAACTGGTTAAACGCGTCGGCGGTTGTGGCGAAACCATTCGGAACGGAAACGCCCATTCCGGAAAGGTTAGTAATCATTTCACCCAGGGAGGCATTTTTGCCCCCAACCCTGTCTACATCATTCATGCCGAGTTGGTTGTACCAAAGCACCAGCGGTGACGAGCCATTGTTGGACATCGAACAATCCTTTTGTGATAAATGAACGGTTTGAGAAACACATTTCTGCGCATTTATCTTTGCATATTTAACCGGATGAAAAAAACGGTGAATCGTTCAAGCAAATATATTTTTTTACTTTTTAAGACTGATCCAGCTGGATTTGCCCCTATATTTCCAGACATCTGTTATCACTTAACCCATTACAAGCCCGCTGCCGCAGATATTCCCGTGGCGAGCGATAACCCAGCGCACTATGCGGATGCCATTCGTTATAATGCTCGAACGCCTCTGCAAGGTTCTTTGCTGCCGTTAACCCGTCTGGTTTGGGCATGATACTGATGTAGTCACGCTTTATCGTTTTCACGAAGCTCTCTGCTATTCCGTTACTCTCCGGACTCCGCACCGCCGTGTTCTTCGGTTCAAGTCCCAACATCCGGGCGAACTGGCGTGTT
>NZ_MDGW01000002.1:0-14488 GCF_001712525.1 Shigella sp. FC1661 | reverse complement strand
TCTTGTCATTGTGGAAAGGCCAACATCCATAGCTTTGGCGGCATCTGCCACCGTGTATTTCTGGTCAACAACCAGTTGAGCGGATTCGCGTTTAAACTCTGCGCTAAAATTTCTTTTTTTCATTGGAGCACCTGTGTTGTTCTGAGGTGAGCATATCACCTCTGTTCAGGTGGCCAAATTCAGTGTGCCACTTCAGAAAAAGGCCAGTTGACCTTCCGTAATGCCGCCGATCTTTATCTCTACCCCAATACGCTGATTGTAGTGAAAGCCAGCGGTAAAGAGGTGAAAGAGTGGCTGGAGTGCTCCGCCGGACAGTTTAACCAGATTGATCCTAACAGCACGAAACCACAGTCACTCATCAACTGGGATGGTTTCCGCACTTATAACTTTGATGTTATTGATGGTGTGAATTATCAGATTGATGTTACCCAACCCGCCCGCTATGACGGCGAGTGCCAGATGATTAATGCCAATGCAGAGCGGATTAAGAACCTGACCTTTAATGGCAAGCCGATTGATCCGAACGCTATGTTCCTCGTTGCCACCAATAACTATCGCGCTTACGGCGGCAAATTTGCCGGTACGGGCGACAGCCATATCGCTTTTGCTTCACCGGATGAGAATCGCTCGGTGCTGGCAGCGAGGATTGCTGATGAGTCGAAACGTGCGGGAGAAATTCACCCGGCGGCAGATAACAACTGGCGTTTAGCACCGATAGCTGGCGATAAGAAACTGGATATCCGTTTCGAAACTTCCCCGTCAGATAAAGCCGCAGCGTTTATTAAAGAGAAAGGGCAATATCCGATGAATAAAGTCGCGACCGATGATATCGGGTTTGCGATTTATCAGGTGGATTTGAGTAAGTAAAACACTTCTTTTTCGGTCTATAAATTATCAACCGCATCCGGCATTTATTGGCGGATGCGATGCTGGCGCATCTTATCCGCCCTACAAGCCATGCACCGTAGACCAGATAAGCTCAGCGCATCCGGCAGTTATGCCGCACGTTCATCCCGCACCGCCAACACCTCGGGCAAATTCAACTCAATCCAGTCCGCCAGTGCAGCAACCTTTTCGCTCACCTGCTCGCCCAGCGGCGTGAGGCTATATTCCACATGCGGTGGCACCACCGGATACGCGATACGGTTAAGAAAACCATCCTGTTCTAACGCCTGTAACGACTGCGCAAGCATCTTTTCGCTCACCCCGCCGATTTTGCGCCGCAGGTCGCTAAAGCGATGAGTACCTTCGCGTAGCGCCACCAGAATCAACACCCCCCAACGGCTGGTGACGTGTTTCAACACCTCGCGCGACGGGCACTGTTCCGCAAAGAGATTACCCTCTTTCAGTTGTTGCGACAGGCTAACCTGACTCATTTCATACTTACCTTTTTGTACGTACTTACTAAAAGTAAGTTTAGGTGTTAGCGTATTTAAACACAAGACAAAACGATGGAGACTTCCCATGATCGCTATTACTGGTGCCACTGGCCAACTTGGTCACTATATTATTGAATCCTTGATGAAAACGGTTCCTGCCAGCCAAATAGTGGCTATCGTTCGTAATCCGGCAAAAGCCCAGGCTCTGGCAGCACAAGGCATTACCGTGCGTCAGGCTGACTACGGCGATGAAGCCGCACTGACATCTGCACTTCAGGGAGTGGAAAAACTACTGCTGATCTCTTCCAGCGAAGTGGGTCAACGTGCCCCGCAGCATCGTAATGTTATTAATGCCGCAAAGGCGGCTGGCGTGAGATTTATCGCTTATACCAGCCTGCTACATGCAGATACCTCCCCGCTCGGCCTCGCCGATGAGCACATTGAGACGGAGAAAATGTTGGCTGATTCTGGCATCGTTTACACCCTGCTGCGCAACGGCTGGTACAGCGAAAACTACCTCGCCAGCGCCCCGGCAGCACTGGAACACGGCGTATTTATCGGTGCGGCGGGCGATGGCAAAATCGCCTCAGCAACGCGGGCAGATTATGCGGCAGCTGCGGCACGCGTGATTAGCGAAGCCGGTCACGAAGGCAAGGTTTACGAACTGGCGGGCGATAGTGCCTGGACGTTGACACAGTTAGCGACAGAGCTGACCAAACAGAGCGGCAAACAGGTTACCTATCAAAATCTGAGCGAAGCCGATTTCGCCGCGGCACTGAAAAGCGTCGGACTGCCCGACGGACTGGCGGATATGCTGGCGGATTCTGACGTTGGCGCATCGAAAGGTGGTCTGTTTGATAACAGCAAAACGCTTAGCAAATTGATTGGCCGCCCAACGACAACGTTAGCCGAAAGCGTAAGCCATCTTTTTAATGTTAATAACTAGTTAATTAAAGTGGCATCCTCCCGCATCCTCTCTAATAATGACGGGATGCCGGGAGCAATCATGTCTGCTTCCTGAACTTTCTTCTGACAGACCAATGGATGCCAGTAATGATTAGCGGCGTGCTGTACGCCCTGTTAGCAGGGTTGATGTGGGGGCTTATTTTTGTCGGGCCGTTGATCGTACCGGAATACCCGGCGATGTTGCAGTCGATGGGGCGTTATCTGGCGTTAGGGTTAATTGCGCTGCCCATTGCCTGGCTGGGACGCGTGCGTCTGCGTCAGTTGGCGCGTCGCGACTGGCTTACCGCCTTGATGCTCACAATGATGGGCAACCTCATCTATTACTTCTGCCTTGCCAGTGCCATTCAACGTACTGGTGCGCCTGTTTCCACGATGATTATCGGCACCCTGCCGGTGGTGATTCCCGTTTTTGCCAATCTGCTTTATAGCCAGCGCGACGGCAAACTCGTGTGGGGAAAACTCGCCCCGGCACTGGTTTGTATTGGCATCGGCCTGGCGTGTGTGAATATTGCTGAGTTAAACCACGGACTCCCCGATTTTGACTGGGCACGTTATACCTCAGGCATCGTGCTAGCGTTAGTTTCCGTGGTCTGCTGGGCATGGTATGCCCTGCGCAACGCCCGCTGGCTGCGGGAGAATCCCGACAAACATCCGATGATGTGGGCGACGGCGCAGGCGCTGGTCACACTGCCGGTTTCTCTCATCGGCTATCTCGTCGCCTGTTACTGGCTGAATACGCAAACGCCGGACTTCTCCCTACCTTTTGGCCCCCGTCCGCTGGTGTTTATTAGTCTGATGGTTGCGATAGCCGTGCTTTGCTCATGGGTTGGCGCACTCTGCTGGAACGTCGCCAGCCAGCGATTACCGACAGTGATTCTCGGGCCGCTGATCGTTTTCGAAACACTGGCAGGTTTGCTGTACACCTTTTTGATACGCCAGCAAATGCCGCCGCTGATGACGCTGAGCGGTATCGCGCTGTTAGTGGTTGGCGTGGTCATTGCAGTCAGAGCAAAACCGGAAAAGCCTTTAACTGAATCTGTCTCAGAAAGTTGACATACTGGCTGTGAGTTAAATAAGCCTCTGCTACGTAAGGGTTATAGCTTTTGCCTTAAAGATGTATTTAAAATACATCTTATCTTATTAAGAATGAGGTATCAGCTATGGCTTATCGCGACCAACCTTTAGGTGAACTGGCGCTCTCTATTCCTCGCGCTTCAGCTCTGTTTCGTAAATATGATATGGATTACTGCTGTGGCGGTAAGCAGACGCTGGCGCGCGCGGCGGCACGTAAAGAACTGGATGTTGAGGTCATTGAAGCTGAACTGGCAAAGCTTGCTGAACAACCGATTGAGAAAGACTGGCGTAGCGCCCCGCTGGCAGAAATCATTGACCATATCATCGTGCGCTACCACGATCGTCACCGCGAGCAACTGCCGGAGCTGATCCTGCAAGCGACTAAAGTCGAGCGCGTTCACGCCGACAAACCGAGCGTGCCAAAAGGGCTGACAAAATACCTGACCATGCTGCATGAAGAGCTTTCCAGCCACATGATGAAAGAAGAGCAGATCCTCTTCCCGATGATCAAACAAGGCATGGGCAGCCAGGCAATGGGGCCAATCAGCGTAATGGAAAGCGAGCACGATGAAGCGGGCGAACTGCTGGAAGTGATCAAACACACTACCAATAACGTCACACCGCCGCCAGAAGCCTGCACCACCTGGAAAGCGATGTATAACGGCATTAATGAACTGATTGATGACCTGATGGATCACATCAGTCTGGAAAACAATGTACTGTTCCCACGCGCGCTGGCGGGTGAGTGATCTAAAAGCTGGATGGCATTGCGCCATCCAGCATGATAATGCGGTTATTTCCGCAGTTCAGCAGCCCGCTTCTTACCAATAAACAACCAGCCCAGCCCCAGTGCGATAAACCACAGCGGGGTAACCAGCAGCGCCTGGCGAGTGTCATCTTCCAGTGTCAGCAACACGACCACGAACACAAAGAACGCCATACATACCCAGCACATCAGCTTGCCGAGCGGCATCTTGTAGATCGACTTCTCATGCAGATGAGGACGCTGTTTGCGGTACACCAGGTACGAGCAAAGGATAATCGTCCAGACGAACATAAACAGAATCGCGGAAACGGTTGTAATCATCGTGAACGCACCAATCACGCTAGGATTCACATACTGCATCACCACGCCACCGAGCAGGCAGATGCAGGAGAAGGTCAGCCCTTTCGCTGGTACTGCGCGCTTAGAAAGTTTAGCGAACGCTTTCGGTGCCACACCTTCCTGCGCCAGACCAAACAGCATACGGCTGGTAGAGAAGACGCCGCTGTTAGCGGAAGACGCCGCAGAGGTCAGCACCACAAAGTTGATCACGCTGGCAGCCGCAGGCAAACCTACCAACACAAACAGCTCAACGAACGGGCTTTTCTCCGGGACTACCGAACTCCACGGTGTCACGGACATAATCACAATCAGCGCGAAGACGTAGAACATAATGATACGGATCGGAATGGAGTTAATCGCGCGTGGCAGTGATTTCTCCGGATCTTTGGTTTCCGCAGCTGTTGTACCTACCAGCTCAATCCCCACGAAAGCGAAAACCGCTATCTGGAATCCGGCAAAGAAGCCACTTAAACCTTTCGGGAACCAGCCGCCGTCATTCCACAAATGCGCGAATGACGCTTCCACACCAGTCGGTGACTGAAAGTGCATCGCCACCATGACCAGGCCGACGACAATCAGCGACACGATGGCGACGATTTTGATCATCGCAAACCAGAACTCCATCTCACCGAACATTTTCACGGTGGCAAGGTTGAGCGTCAGCAGCAGCACTATCACCGCCAGCGAGGCGACCCAGTCGGAGAGATCGGGGAACCAGAACTGAGCATAAGCCGTGATCGCCACCACGTCTGCCATACCGGTTACAACCCAGCAGAACCAGTAAGTCCAGCCAGTGAAATATCCTGCCCACGGCCCGAGTAAATCGGAAGCGAAGTCACTAAAAGATTTGTATTCCAGATTCGAAAGCAGCAATTCCCCCATTGCCCGCATCACGAAAAAGAGCATAAAACCAATGATCATATAAACGAAAATGATCGACGGCCCGGCAAGGCTAATCGTTTTGCCAGACCCCATAAACAACCCCGTACCAATGGCACCGCCAATGGCAATAAGCTGAATATGTCGGTTTGTGAGATTGCGCCGTAGCGACTGTTCAGCCGGAGCCTGATCATCGGCAACGACTTTTACCTGATCTACCATGTTTTTTTCTTCCTGTACCTGTCTGTGTTGTTCAGGCTCTACGGCCTTTAGTCAGTCTATGATACGACGAATCTGTATCGGGACTCATCGATATTAGGTAACAATACGCGGGATGAATACTAAGATTTAGATCTAATGTTAATTTTATGTTTAAAGTGAGTGTCATATCACGGTGATAACGCGAAACAGCTCACAAAAATACACGCTTACGGGGTCTTTGCAACACAAAATAGCGCCGTTTGGCAAACTGAAGGGTTTATTGCTGAATGCCTGCTCCCCTCTGGTTCGAGGGGAACAGAATGCGCTGCTTAGAGGATTTCCAGCAGTTCGACTTCAAACACCAGGGTGCTGAACGGAGGGATGGATGCACCTGCGCCGCGCTCGCCATATGCCAGTTCCTGCGGGATAGTCAGTTCCCATTTAGAACCTACCGGCATCAGAGTCAGTGCTTCAATCCAGCCAGGGATCACGCCGTTAACCGGGAATTCAGCGGGTTCACCACGAGCAACGGAGCTGTCAAACACGGTGCCGTCGATCAGTTTACCGGTGTAATGAACACGAACGCGGTCGGTACGTGCCGGAATTGCGCCTTCACCCTGGTTGATCACGCGGAATTGCAGGCCAGATTCGGTGCTATTCACACCTTCTTTTTTGGCGTTTTCTTCCAGGTATTTCACACCTTCAGCAGCCATCGCCTGGAAACGCTGACGACGAACGGCATCGGCGCGTTCGTGGATTTCACGCAGCGCGCGATGCACCACATCAACCGGAACAGCCGGATGTTTGCCTTCCAGCGCATCGGCAATACCTGCAACCAGTGCTTCTGGCAGCAGCCCTTCCAGGCCAGATTCACTCAGTTGTTGCCCTACCTGCAAACCAATGCCGTAGCTTGCTTGCGCTTCGATGGTGTCAAAAGTTGGGGTGGTCATCGTATTTCCTTTCTTAGGGTATAAAAGTAGCGGGCAGCATATCAGCCACACTTCTTTGGGTAAAACTTTGTCGCAGGAATGATGACAAATCCCGGGGAAAAAGAAACAATAGCAATATCCCGTATGAATATAATAAAGGCGGGTTTACCACGGACATCATAGCGTTAGCTTATTCATAGGCTATGATTGAGGAACAAGACGCGGAGCAGGAGGAAACCATGCCCGGGCGCTTTGAACTAAAACCAACCCTGGAGAAAGTCTGGCACGCGCCGGACAATTTTCGCTTCATGGACCCGCTGCCGCCGATGCATCGTCGGGGGATCATTATTGCCGCCATTGTATTGGTGGTCGGATTTCTGCTTCCATCTGATGATACGCCCAACGCGCCGGTCGTGACGCGTGAAGCGCAGTTAGATATTCAGTCGCAATCACAACCGCCGACAGAAGAACAGCTGCGGGCGCAATTAGTCACACCACAAAATGATCCTGATCAGGTGGCTCCGGTCGCTCCAGAACCTATACAGGAAGGCCAGCCAGAAGAGCAGCCGCAAACTACCCAAACGCAACCATTCCAGCCAGATAGCGGAATTGATAATCAATGGCGCTCTTACCGTGTCGAACCCGGTAAAACGATGGCGCAGCTGTTCCACGACCACGGACTGCCCGCTACCGATGTCTATGCAATGGCGCAGGTAGAAGGCGCGGGTAAGCCGCTGAGTAATTTGCAAAACGGGCAGATGGTGAAAATCCGCCAGAACGCCAGCGGCGTGGTGACGGGCTTAACCATTGATACGGGGAATAATCAACAGGTCCTGTTCACCCGCCAGCCGGATGGCAGTTTTATTCGTGCGCGGTAGATGAAGGGTCAACCAAAAGCCAGCTAAGGATTGTCTCTTTGATGACCTTACGTCTGGCTTCCAGTGCCTGGGGGGAAACCATACTGATATGATAAACCAGGCCAAGCGTATGCTGGTTGATCAAATAATATCCGCCAAGCGCAGCAATATTAATATTCACCTGCAATGGGTCGATATCTGGCTTAAAAATATTGTGTTTCTTCCCTTCATCCAATAAGGATTCCATTAACTGCAAGTGCGCATGGTTAATTTCTAAGAGACGCTGTGATTTTGCATAATGCACACCTTTACTTTGATTTTCACTATGCACAATTTTTAAAAACCAGGGGTTAGCAATATAATAATCCCATGTAAAATCAATAATTTTCTCAATAGCCTTTTGTGGCAGAAGATCTGAGAAATCAAGGGCCTTTTCTTTTTGTCGAATATCGTTCCAGGTATATTCCAGTACTTCAATAAATAAATTTTCTTTATTACCAAAGTGATGATAAACCGTCTGTTTACTACACCCCGCAGCCTTAACAATATTATCGACCCTGGCCCCTTCATAACCATATTCGGCAAATTCATTAACCGCGCATAACAGCAGCTTTTCCTTCAGGCTCTGTACGTTGCTGGTATCAAGATACATAACGCTTCCCCACGACCTCTTCGTGGTGACTATCATAACCTGATTTGATTTCAGCTTCAGAAAAAAGGGCAAAAACTTGTACTTTCATCAGGTTATCAAATGTCCTGTGATCGTCATCGCATATCAACCAACTAGATGGTTGATCTTTTTATCCTCCAGTCGCAAGCTAATCATCACCAAGGAAACAAAATTCAAAAAAGAGAGCTATTGTATGAAATCCACTCGTCCTGTTGCCGTGATTACCGGAGCCGCTCGCGGTATTGGAAAGGGCTGTGCGCAGGAGCTTGCTCGTGGCGGGTTTAACCTGCTGATTAACGATCGTCCCGATGCCGACAGCGTAGAAAAACTGCATATCACACAACAAGAATGTTTGGCGGAAGGCGTGGAAGTGATTTGCTTCCCTGCTGATGTCGGTGATCTATCTCTGCATGAGGAGATGCTCGACGCGGCGCAAAACCAGTGGGGGCGGCTGGAGTGTCTGCTCAATAACGCGGGGATTTCAGTGAAAAAACGCGGTGACCTCCTCGACCTCGAACCAGACAGCTTCGATCAAAACATTGCCATTAACACCCGCGCGCCGTTCTTCCTTGCTCAGGCATTCAGTAAGCGCTTACTGGCACAGCCGAAACCGGAAGCGGAGCTGCCGCACCGCTCGATTATTTTCGTCAGTTCCATCAACGCCATCATGCTGGCGATGAATCGCGGCGAATACACCATTGCCAAAACCGCCGTTTCTGCCGCTGCTCGTCTGTTTGCTGCTCGCCTTTGTAATGAACAAATTGGCGTTTATGAAGTGCGCCCTGGTCTCATCAAAACTGATATGACTATTCCGGCAACGGCTTATTACGACGAACTGATTGCCAAAGGTCTGGTGCCGTGGGGACGTTGGGGTTATCCGGCTGATATTGCTTCCACCGTCCGCGCAATGGCGGAAGGTAAACTGATTTACACCTGTGGTCAGGCGGTCGCCATCGACGGCGGCTTAAGTATGCCGCGCTTCTGAGGCTGAATCATGAGAGATCTGTTACAACGCCCGGATTTATTCAGTATCAATACCGCGACACTGGGCTATAAAACGCCGCTACCCGCCATTATTGATGCCTGCGCCGCACGCGGTATTGGCGCAATTGCCCCTGGCGCAGGGAGTTGCAGGGTGAAGATCTCCAGCAAATCACCCGCCAGCTTGCCGCCAGTAACATGAGCGTTTCCGGTTTGTGCCGTAGCACTTACTACACCGCGCCGACACTGGCGGAACGCAAACTGGCGATTGATGATAACCGCCGGGCGCTGGACGACGCAGCGGTGCTTAACGCCGCCTGTTATATGCAGGTGGTTGGCGGTCTGCCAACGGGCACTAAAGATCTATATGAAGCGCGAGAACAAGTGAAACAAGGGATTCGCCAGTTGCTGCCACATTCGAAAGATGTCGGCGTGCCAATTGCGCTGGAGCCACTGCACCCGATGACAGCTGCCGATCGCTCTTGCCTGTGCACGTTACGTCAGGCGCTGGACTGGTGTGATGAACTCGATCCCGATGGTGAGTTTGGCCTCGGCGTGGCGGTGGATGTTTATCACGTCTGGTGGGATCCGGATCTCGCCAGTCAGATCCTGCGTGCCGGAAAACGCATCCTCGCGTTTCATGTTTCCGACTGGTTAGTGCCGACCACTGATCTGGTCAATGACCGTGGTATGCCGGGAGATGGCGTCATCAATATTCCGTCAATTCGTCGGCTGGTTGAAAACGCCGGATTTAATGGTGCTATTGAACTGGAAATATTCTCGCCTTACTGGTGGCAGAAAGATATTAACAGCACGCTGGATATTAGCGTCGATCGCATCGCGCATTATTGTTAAGGAATGATCATGAGTGACCAACCCGTTCTGTTCAGCAGAGTGGCGGCTTCCTGCCGCCTGACATTGAACCGTGAAGATAAATGTCATGCTATTAACGAAGAGGTGATCGAATCTCTCGACCATTATTTAAATGAAATTGAAAACGACACCACATTACGATTAGTCGAATTAACGGCAACCGGCGATAAATTCTTTTGTGCGGGCGGCGATATTAAATCGTGGTCGGCCTATTCGCCATTAGATATGGGCAGAAAATGGATTAAACGCGGTAATGACGTTTTTAATCGCCTGCGAAACATACCCCAATTAACCGTTGCGAATCTCAACGGTCATACCATCGGCGGTGGTATTGAACTGGCCTTGTGCTGCGATATTCGTATTGCCCGCCCCGGCGCGAAATTCTCTAACCCGGAAGTGATGCTCGGCATGGTGCCTGGCTGGATGGGCATTGAACGTGTGCTTAATCAGGTCGGTCCGGTGGTCGGTCGCCAGATGCTGATGCTGGGTAAACGCCTGACGGCGCAGGAAGCTCAGGCGGCGAATTTAATTGATGAAGTGGTAGAAAAAGAACAGGTGGAAAGCTGGATGGCGAACCAGTTAGCGCAGCTGGAAAAATGCGGTCCGGTGGCACTGGCGCATATTAAGCAACTGATTCTGGCACTGGAAAATAAACATGCCGATTACCCGCACCAGCTACTGGCCGGATTAATGTCCGCCACTCAGGATTGCCAGCAGGCGACGCGCGCCTTTGCCGAAAAAAGTAGCGTGAGCTTCCATAATCAATAAGGAAATTGTATGCGTAAGATAACAACCGCCGAGGCACTGGCGGCGCAAATTCAGGACGGTGCGACTATTGCTATTAGCGGTAACGGCGGCGGTATGGTAGAAGCCGACCATATTCTGGCTGCTATTGAAGCGCGTTTCCTGCAAACCGGACACCCTCGCGACCTGACGCTAATCCACTCGCTGGGTATTGGCGATCGCGACTGCAAAGGCACTAACCGTTTTGCGCACGCAGAGATGCTCAAACGCATTATTGCCGGGCACTTTACCTGGTCGCCCAAAATGCAGGCGCTGGTAAAAAATAACACGATTGAAGCCTACTGCTTTCCTGGTGGCGTGATTCAGGCACTGCTACGGGAGATCGGCTCCGGACGTCCGGGGCTTTTTACCCACGTTGGGCTGGGATCGTTTGTTGATCCACGCAATGGCGGCGGTAAGTCGAATGAATGCACTACCGACGACCTGGTAGAACTGATTGAAATCGACGGTGAAACCAAACTTCGTTATCGCCCTTTCAAAGTGGATTACGCGATTTTGCGTGGCACTTATGCCGATCCTCGAGGCAACGTCAGCCTTGAAGAAGAAGCGATTGATATGGATAGCTATTCCATGGCGCTGGCAGCACACAACAGCGGCGGCAAAGTGTTCGTACAGGTACGCGATGTGCTGGAAGCTGGCGCGATTGAACCACGCCGAGTCAAATTACCGGGCATTCTGGTTGATGGCATCGTTGAACACCGCAAACAGCCACAAACCTATCTTGGCGGTTACGACCTGACCATCAGCGGCCAACATCGCCGTCTGAGTTCTAACGACGCTATTGAACTGGTTAGTCATCCGGTACGTCGCCTGATTGCCCGTCGGGCAGCACGCGAACTGGTAGCTGGCGCTTCAACCAACTTTGGCTTTGGTATTCCCGGCGGCGTTCCAGGAGTAGCGCTGCGCGAAGGCGTTCCTTACCAAAGTTTATGGCTGAGCGTCGAGCAAGGCGTACATAACGGCATGATGCTGGATGATGCGTTTTTCGGCTGCGCCCGCAACGCCGATGCCATTATTCCATCACTCGATCAATTTGAGTTCTACAGTGGCGGAGGGATCGATATCACCTTCCTCGGCATGGGAGAGATGGATCAGTACGGTAACGTCAACGTCTCCCATCTCAATGGCAATCTGATTGGCCCCGGCGGATTTCTCGAAATTGCGCAAAATGCCCGTAAAGTGGTGTTCTGCGGCACGTTCGACGCTAAAGGCAGCAAGATCGATATAACACCAGATGGCTTGCATATCGCCCAGTCAGGTCAAATCCCTAAACTGGTTACCAAGGTGGAAAAAATCACTTTTAGCGCCGCCTACGCACAGCAAAGTGGTCAGGAAGTGTTGTATATCACTGAACGCGCAGTATTCCAGTTAACGGCAGAAGGCGTTGAATTAATTGAAATCGCGCCGGGTGTGGAGATTGAGCGCGACATTCTGCCGTATATGGCTTTCCGTCCAATTATCAAGCACCCACGCCTGATGGAAAGTAGCCTGTTTACGCCGATGGAGGATGCATGAGTCAGCTTGATGACACCATCCTTGATGCGCTGACGCACGTTACTTTCCCAAAGGGTTTTGCACAGGCAGAGCCCGCATGGGTTGTCACGGTAGACGGTGTTAATTACCCACTCTGGCAAACAGATGCCCTGGTAGTCGGCAGTGGTGCAGCAAGATTACGTGCGGCAGTTGAACTTAAACGCCGCCAGCAAAATGTGCTGATCGCTACCGCCGGGTTATATATGGGGACGTCGGCATGTTCTGGTTCCGATAAACAGACACTATTTACCGCCGCTACCGCGGGCAACGGCGACAACTTCACCAAACTGGCAGAGGCACTGGCGAGCGGTGGGGCGATGGATCACGACACCGCTTATGTCGAAGCGGTAGGTTCTCTGCACACTCTAGGCGGGTTGCAATATCTTGGTCTGGAATTACCGGAAGATCGCTATGGCGCGATTCTTCGTTATCAAACCGACCATGACGAAGCCGGGCGTGCAACCTCGTGTGGGCCGCGTACCTCAAGGTTAATGGTGAAAGTGCTGTTGGAAGAAGTACAGCGCCTCGCCATTCCAGTGTTGACCAGTGCAACAGTGATTAAACTGCTGCATCAGCGTGACGAAAACGGCGAAGACCGCGTGGCAGGGGCAATCCTCGCGACCGGTCATCGCGCCCATAACCCATGGGGGCTGGCAATTGTGACTGCGCCCAATGTGGTACTGGCAACGGGCGGACCGGGCGAGCTTTATCGCGACAGTGTTTATCCACATAAATGCTTCGGCTCGCTGGGGCTGGCGCTGGAGGAAGGTCTGACGCTAACCAATCTGACCGAAAGCCAGTTTGGTATAGGCACGCCGCGTAGCACGTTTCCGTGGAATTTATCCGGCACCTATGTACAGGTGATCCCGTATATCTATTCCGTGGATGCTGAGGGTAACGAGTATAACTTCCTCGCGGATTACTATCGCACCACCCAGGAGCTGGCTTCAAACATTTTCCGTAAAGGCTATCAGTGGCCGTTCCACGCCACTCGGGTGATGGATTTTGGCTCCAGCTTGTTAGATATGGCAGTAGCGCAAGAGCAGCAATCAGGGCGTCAGGTATTTATGGATTTCAATCGCAATCCTGAAGCGGTGCCGGGTGACCTGCCGTTCTCATTAGATCGACTGGACGACGACGTTCGCGCGTATCTGGAAAATAACGACGCTCTGGCACCATCGCCCATCGAACGGCTGCAACGAATGAATCCGCTGTCTATCTCGCTGTATAAGATGCACGGTTACGATCTCACCACACAGCCTTTGCAGTTTGCCATGAATAATCAGCATATGAATGGCTGCATTGAAGTGGATATCTGGGGACAAACCTCCCTGCCCGGCTGTTTCGCCGTGGGGGAAGTTGCTGGCACACACGGCGTCACTCGCCCAGGTGGTGCAGCATTGAATGCCGGGCAGGTTTTTGCTGTTCGTCTGGCACGTTTTATTGGTTGCACGCAAAAGCGGTCTGTTGAGGGTGATGTCGCGCAGCTGGTAGCCTCATCTCTGAATATAGTCAGAGAAGTTATCGCTCAGGCACTGGCAAACGAGAACGGAATGGCGCTGGTAACGGTGAAAGACAAAATCCAGGCGCGAATGTCTGATTACGCCGGATTTATTTGTCATGCCGATAAAGTTCGTCATGCCACCCGTGACGCCCTGCTGCTAAGTGAGTTTGTACAACAACACGGTTTAACCATCAATCACGCAGGCGAAATTGCCGAACTGTTTATGTGGCGGCATATGACGCTGACTTCTGCCGCCGTATTAACGCAATTGACGCATTATATTGACGCAGGTGGAGGCAGTCGTGGAGCACGGATGGTTATTGATCCACAAGGCAAATGCCTCCCACAAACTCGTCGCGGCGCAAAAGAAGAATGGCGTTTTCGCTCTGAACGTGCTGAAGACAAAAATCACAGATTAACGATTCAATATTCGCAAGGTTCTTTTATTACCGAAGTGAAGTCTTTACGTATGCAACCGTGTATTAACGGTATTTACTTTGAAAAAAACTGGCCAGACTTTTTAGGTAATGCTGCCAACTTACTGATTTAGTGTATGATGGTGATTTTAAGGTGCTTGCGTGGCTTCCATTTCCATCAGATGTCCTTCCTGCTCCGCTACTGAAGGCGTGGTGCGTAACGGCAAAAGCACTGCCGGACATCAGCGCTATCTCTGCTCTCATTGCCGTAAAACATGGCAACTACAGTTCACTTACACCGCCTCTCAGCCCGGTAC
>NZ_MDGW01000001.1:0-14514 GCF_001712525.1 Shigella sp. FC1661 | reverse complement strand
CTAAATCACGTCAGCGCTGGCTGTTTTACGCGTATGACAGGATACGGAGGACGGTTGTGGCGCACGTCTTCGGTGAACGCACTCTGGCCACACTGGAGCGTCTTCTGAGCCTGCTGTCGGCCTTTGAGGTCGTGGTATGGATGACGGATGGCTGGCCGCTGTATGAATCACGCCTGAAGGGAAAGCTGCACGTTATCAGCAAGCGTTACACTCAGCGCATTGAGCGACATAATCTGAATCTGAGACAACATCTGGCAAGGCTGGGACGGAAGTCACTGTCGTTCTCAAAATCGGTGGAGCTGCATGACAAGGTCATCGGGCATTATCTGAACATAAAACACTATCAGTAAGTTGGAGTCATTACCCTATCGGAGAACATAATAACTTTTTAAAATGAGCGCTTTTTGATAGTTGTTAACGTTTTCCTTTACGATACTATCACTGCTTTTTTTATACACAAATATTACCGGGTGGAAATGAAAGGGAATTTAAAGGTAATTATATCAGGAAGATATAACGCATTATATTTATTGTGTGTAGAAGAAAATCCATTCCTGTTCTAATTATCCAATTTAAAAACCTTAGCATAAAACAGATGATGAATAAGGAATGTTATGTCAATTGACTTTACCCCAGGTATAATAAATACATATCACGGCGATATTTATAACTGCACAACAAATACCGATAATGTTAAAACGCCAGACACACCGAAGTGGCCTTGTGATAATTGGGAAGAACAACAACCCATTAATTCCACATTCTCTGGAGAAGGATACAACCCTGAACAATTTGATTTAGCGCAACAACAACTCCAACAAATTAATGCATGCCACACGAACACCACATATACAAATGCAGACTACTCAAAAGTTGTGGTTCAACTTGTAAGTCTTATTAATAACATTGAAACGATAAGTTCGACACCACTTACGCAACAGACACAATCAATACTTAATCAGATTAATAACATTAGATATGAAAAAAACAAAAGTGCTGAATGTCGAATCATTGTTGTCGCTAATCCTAAACCCGACAAGGCAATCATAACTAAAATTAGCGTAGAAGAGGGAATACCCATAACATTCAGTGTCCAAACCATGTTTTCAGATACTAATTTTATTGCTGAACAACGAGCTGACTTACCAACTAATATAAAAGATATTCAAAGCCTGTATCAAAAAATGACGAAGTTATATATTGAGCACAGTGAAAATAAAAACAGGATGAAAGTCTTTGCCGGAACCAACTTTATTGATTTCAATATGACAGGACAGAACCTTTCCGGGTTCGTTCTAACCTTGTCAAGGTTTTATTTCGAAGATCTACTTAATATAAATTTCACTGACGCAAATTTAGGTGACACTATTTTTTACATAAAGAACACCCTACCCCCCAAATTATATAAAGATGGACAATATCTTGACAAACAAATCGAAGGTTTATTTTCAACATTATTAACCATTAATGACAACTTTTTACGAGCAAAAGCGGAAATTGCTTCAACAATAATTAAATTTTTAGAGGCCAGGATAACCAATCTTTCATACAATGACATATTAAAATATCAGCAAGAATTCCAAAAACAATGTTATAAGCAAGTTAAAGCCTCTACGACACTCTCTCGATACAATAAAATTCAAACATGGGCAGAAATGTCTGAATATCAGTTCGAAGTATTTCAATTCGAGACGCTTAACCCAAAAAAAATGTCACACACGCCTTATTTAAAGAGGCCACTTCCTAATGAAAAAGATATAAATTATGGGGTGGAAATAGAAATACCATCTGGCAAAAGAATTCGCTTATCAAATCATTATCAGAATATAATACCATAATATTGATTATTAGCACTTTATAATTATTGAATAAAAATAGATTTTATGTAATTTTAAAACAAAGGATTATATTATGGGGCGATGGATACTTTATGCCACGCCCCAAAATCAATGGAATTGAACTAAACAAAAGGGATATAAACATCAGACAGGTTTACGTTACTATCAGGCATATCACCTCAGAATCAGATGAAAACTATAAAGAAATATCTATTATGGTTTTAATATTTGTTGATAAGGATAGTAACATGAACATGACAAAAGGTGCACTCATCCTCAGCCTTTCATTTTTGCTTGCCGCATGTAGTTCAATTCCGCAAAATATCAAAGGCAATAACCAACCTGATATTCAAAAAAGTTTTGTTGCTGTTCATAACCAGCCGGGGTTATATGTTGGTCAACAAGCGCGCTTTGGTGGGAAGGTTATCAACGTTATCAATGGCAAAACGGATACGTTGTTAGAAATCGCTGTATTACCGTTGGATAGCTATGCGAAACCTGATATTGAAGCCAACTATCAGGGCCGACTGCTCGCCAGACAAAGCGGCTTCCTTGACCCAGTGAACTATCGTAATCACTTTGTTACCATCCTCGGTACCATTCAGGGTGAACAACCTGGCTTTATCAATAAAGTCCCGTATAACTTCCTGGAAGTGAATATGCAGGGCATCCAGGTGTGGCATTTGAGAGAAGTGGTTAATACCACCTATAACCTATGGGATTACGGCTATGGTGCATTCTGGCCGGAACCGGGCTGGGGTGCGCCTTACTACACCAATGCGGTGAGTCAGGTAACACCTGAGCTGGTCAAATAACACCACCGAAAGATGCAGATGCTTTCTCAGCATCTGCATCGTGCATTACATAAAATTAATACACAGCAAGCTAACTATTATTATTATAAGCCCTGTCCTGTTAATTACCTTTGGCAAACTGATTATAAAATTAATGTCCGCACCAGGAGTCGGTTATGTTTCTTATAATTACCAGGGATACGATGTTCTTCACCGCGATGAAAAACATTTTGAGCAAAGGTAATGTCGTTCATATACAGAACGAAGAAGAGATCGACGGAATGTTGCATCAGAATGCCTTTGTCATTATTGATACATTAATGAATAATGTATTTCATTCTAATTTTCTCACTCAAATTGAACGATTAAAACCTGTCCATGTGATTATTTTCTCCCCCTTTAATATTAAACGCTGCCTGGGGAAAGTGCCGGTGACCTTTGTTCCGCGGACTATCACTATCATCGATTTTGTCGCACTCATCAATGGCAGTTACTGCTCTGTGCCTGAAGCGGCTGTGTCACTTTCGCGCAAGCAACATCAGGTTCTGAGCTGCATTGCGAATCAAATGACAACGGAGGATATTCTGGAGAAACTGAAAATAACGCTAAAAACGTTCTACTGCCATAAACACAATATCATGATGATCCTCAATCTTAAGCGGATCAATGAGCTGGTACGCCATCAGCATATTGATTATCTGGTGTGAATTTCAGGCTTACGGTGAGTCTGACTACGCTGCCACACAGATTAGCTAATTGAAACGCCTTTCACCCCTGCCATACCTTTTAATAATCGCAACAGATCTTCTATCGACGTTGTGGCATGAAGCTGGATATCAATGGCGACCACTTCATGATCTTCATTTTCCTGCAACGAAACTAAATCCGTTTTTATTTTTTGCTGCTTAAACCAGTCGAGCATTGATACCGTATTACCGTTCACTAATGTCAGCTGTAAATGGTAATTTTTGTTCATCAGGCGGAAGGTTAATTGATGGAAGACTTCCAGCACCAGCAAGGTCATCACTGAACCATACATACCCAATTCGTACATACCACTGCCAATAACCATACCTATAGCGGCGGTCATCCAGATATCCGCTGCCGTCGTCAAACCTACAATATTTTGGTTACGAACGAGAATGTTACCTGCACCGATAAACCCGACGCCCGTCACCACCTGAGCAGCAATACGGCTGGGGTCGAGTCCGACGTGATCTAAAGACAGCACGTCAGCAAAACCATATTTCGAAACAATCATAAACAGGGCGCTTCCCATGCCAATTAATACATGTGTGCGTAACCCTGCTCCTTTGCCTCGCATTTGCCTTTCCATGCCAATAGCGCCACAGGCAATTGCCGCGAGTATAAGACGTATAATAAATTCTGCTGTCATATAAAAATGCAAAAAGGAGCAGCAAGATGGCTCAACTTGCTACTCCTTTTTACTTGTACCTCATTAATTCGGCAAGTCATTAGATGCTTGATTTTTGAAGGTATACAAATTTTTCTGCGGGTTTTTCTTACAGTATTCGATCACTTTAGGAATTTGAGTGAGATCGGTTTCATTTAAAGTAACGGTATCGCCACCTTTATATACTGTTTCTTCATGCAGCATCCACCATGCAACCGGGGTCATTGCTTTTGGATTCAGATCAATAAATTCCTGGCAGGTCATATCTTTAGCGGATTCATTGGCTGCCAGCGCAGATTGTGCGTTCACCAGTGACAAAGCCGCTACAGCGCCCATAAAAATAAACGCTTTACGGAGAGATGAAATATTCATTTTGTAACCCATTCAATATATAGATTATATATGAACAGGAGGAATAGCTGCTTTTAAAGAAGATATTCCGGCCTGTTCAATATGCAAGGAAGTACGATGTAACGCATTCCCGGAATTACATATCTTTCTTAATTTTGTCCCATTCGCCTTTAACTTTATCTTTAAAGTTGGCTTGTTTATCCTGAGTACAAGCCTGAACGATAGCTGGGGTTACGGTTGCAATACCCTGAACATCTAAAACCGCATCTTCTGGTTTATCTTTGTTGTTCAGCGCTTCAGCAAAACCAACTGCAGTTGGCTGGAAGGATTCGTCCACAGCCAGGAAATCTTCACAGGTCCAGGAGTTGACCGGTTTTTTGTTATCAGCTGCTTTTTGCGCATCCGCTGCATTGCTCACAACTGGCAGAAGAAGCAGACCACCAAGAATAACGCCTAATACTTTTTTCATCGTAATATCCTCAACTATAAAGTGAAAGAGCCGTCACGAATCAATTTCGACACTGAGGTTATAACCTGGTTTTCTGTATATGTCATGTTGATGGAAAATATCAAAATCAGATATTTTTATTTCAATACAATGAGTTACAGATGCATCAGATACTGCAATTAGGAAATTTTTATTAAATCGACTGCATTCTTAGACGCGTTTTTGGCATAGATTGATAGCAGGGGATTTTCTTCTTAATTTTATAGGGTGGTTCTATGTTATATATAGATAAGGCAACAATTTTGAAGTTTGATCTGGAGATGCTTAAAAAACATCGCAGAGCAATCCAGTTTATTGCCGTGCTGCTGTTTATCGTCGGGTTGCTGTGTATCAGTTTCCCGTTCGTCTCTGGCGATATTTTAAGCACAGTAGTGGGTGCATTATTAATCTGCTCGGGTATTGCGCTTATTGTCGGGTTATTCAGCAACCGCAGTCATAATTTCTGGCCGGTATTATCCGGTTTCCTCGTCGCAGTCGCCTATTTATTGATCGGCTATTTCTTCATCCGCGCACCGGAGCTGGGCATTTTTGCCATTGCGGCATTTATTGCCGGTTTGTTCTGTGTTGCAGGGGTTATTCGCCTGATGAGTTGGTATCGTCAGCGTTCAATGAAAGGCAGCTGGCTACAGCTCGTTATTGGTGTGCTGGATATCGTCATTGCCTGGATATTCCTTGGTGCAACGCCGATGGTGTCTGTAACGCTGGTTTCCACACTGGTGGGAATTGAACTGATATTTAGCGCCGCCAGCCTGTTCAGCTTCGCCAGTTTGTTCGTTAAGCAGCAATAATTACCCCGGTTGTCACCCGGATCATAGTCACTTGATGTGACTATGATCCGATTAATACTCTCTCCGCTACGCAGTGTTGTAGATCAATTGCGCACTATCATTGAAATAATTACCTGCTAGTGATTATTTCAACCTACTGAATTTCATCTAATTTTTTTCACTCAATGGCAAATTAGCCATTTCAAACATTATCATGGCTGATATTTTCCGTAGTCAGGTTTAATGTTTTAAAAGTGCTGTGGGAAAGTGAACAAAGAGTTCCGTAAGCGTTGATGCTATGGGCGGTTAAATAAGTAATCCGGGTTCATTTTTTTGCAACTGGCGTTGATTACATTGCATAAATATCCGTGTCTCCAGACGCTATATAAAAACCTGAAGACATGAATGCGTTATTTACTCAGGTAATTTCAATGCGTTAAAAGAAAGCTGGCAATCCAATTGCCAGCTTAAGTCGAAACAAGGAGACTCGATATTTAAATCGGATTACATTTTAACTTTAGTAATATTCTTCAGAGATCACAAACTGGTTATTGATAACTTATTCTTGGGCAGTAATCCGCAAACGTTAACTTTTTGTTTACTATTTACAAGCTGATAACAACCAGGAATCTTACTTAGGATCAATATATGGAGTGCGTGATGGATAAATCTGAAGTATTGATTAGTGTTAATAGACGTATTAGTTCACGAAGGGTAAAGTTCTTATAGGCGTTTACTATATTGAACAACGATTCGGACAAGGATGTAAATAATGAAAAGGATGACATGTTCGAAACGATAACGGCTAAGGAGCAAGTTATGATTTTTCTCATGACGAAAGATTCTTTTCTTTTACAGGGCTTTTGGCAGTTGAAAGATAATCACGAAATGATAAAAATCAATTCCCTGTCAGAGATCAAAAAAGTAGGCAATAAACCCTTCAAGGTTATCATTGATACCTATCACAATCATATCCTTGATGAAGAAGCGATTAAATTTCTGGAGAAATTAGATGCCGAGAGAATTATTGTTTTGGCACCTTATCACATCAGTAAACTAAAAGCTAAAGCGCCTATTTATTTTGTTAGCCGCAAAGAAAGTATCAAAAATCTTCTTGAGATTACTTATGGTAAACACTTGCCCCATAAGAATTCACAATTATGTTTTTCACATAATCAGTTCAAAATTATGCAACTGATTCTGAAAAATAAAAATGAAAGCAATATCACGTTGACGCTCAATATTTCGCAACAAACATTAAAGATTCAGAAATTCAACATTATGTACAAGTTGAAACTAAGACGTATGAGCGACATCGTCACCCTGGGTATCACATCTTATTTTTAGTCAGGACATAAGCAACTGAAATTGATGGCTGGCATGACGAGGGATGCAGATGCTGATTTCATTACCCCCGGTGATTACTAAAGGAGAGGCTAAAACGACTTTATTCCCCTGGTATGTGTATCCACCAGTAGAACCCTTCGTTGCCCGAATGCTGGCAGGAACTGTTGGCAGAACGGCAACATTTTTTTTGTCGTTGACCTCACCATGTCGATCACTGTGCCTGTATCCCACCTTACTGGCTGACAACCCCACTATGCCGCTGGTCTGTAAATCCCTCATATCTCTCCTCGCGCGCAATTTAAAGAACCGTTATTTCTCAAGAATTTTCAGGGACTAAAATGAACAGAAGAAGAAAGCTGTTAATACCGTTGTTATTCTGCGGCGCGATGCTCACCGCCTGCGATGACAAATCGGCGGAAAACGCCGCCGCCATGACGTCTGAGGTCGGTGTCGTCACACTCTCCCCCGGTTCGGTCAATGTGTTGAGCGAATTGCCCGGTAGAACCGTTCCTTATGAAGTTGCCGAGATACGTCCCCAGGTGGGCGGTATTATCATTAAACGCAACTTTATCGAAGGCGATAAAGTGAACCAGGGCGATTCGCTGTATCAGATTGATCCTGCACCTTTACAGGCCGAGCTAAACTCCGCCAAAGGCTCGCTGGCGAAAGCGCTCTCTACCGCCAGCAATGCCCGCATCACCTTTAACCGCCAGGCATCGTTGCTGAAGACCAACTACGTTAGCCGTCAGGATTACGACACCGCGCGCACCCAGCTGAATGAAGCAGAAGCCAATGTCACCGTCGCCAAAGCGGCTGTTGAACAGGCGACGATCAATCTGCAATACGCGAATGTCACCTCGCCGATTACGGGCGTCAGCGGGAAATCGTCGGTGACCGTCGGCGCACTCGTTACCGCTAATCAGGCAGATTCGCTGGTTACCGTACAACGTCTGGACCCGATTTATGTCGATCTCACGCAGTCGGTGCAGGATTTCTTGCGCATGAAAGAAGAGGTCGCCAGTGGGCAAATCAAACAGGTTCAGGGCAGTACGCCAGTACAGCTCAATCTGGAAAATGGTAAACGCTACAGCCAGACCGGCACACTGAAATTCTCCGACCCGACGGTGGATGAAACCACGGGCTCCGTGACGTTACGGGCGATTTTCCCCAACCCAAATGGTGACTTGCTGCCTGGCATGTACGTCACGGCATTAGTGGATGAAGGTAGCCGCCAGAATGTATTACTGGTGCCGCAGGAAGGCGTCACCCACAACGCCCAGGGTAAAGCAACGGCGCTCATTCTGGATAAAGACGATGTTGTGCAGCTACGCGAAATTGAAGCCAGCAAAGCCATCGGCGACGAGTGGGTTGTCACCTCTGGCTTGCAGGCTGGCGATCGGGTGATCGTTTCCGGTTTGCAACGCATTCGTCCGGGTATCAAAGCACGAGCAATTTCCTCCAGCCAGGAAAACGCCAGCACCGAATCGAAACAATAACGTTGCAGGCTTAAGGGGACTTTCATGGCTAACTATTTTATTGATCGCCCGGTTTTTGCCTGGGTACTTGCCATTATTATGATGCTTGCAGGTGGTCTGGCGATCATGAACTTACCGGTTGCGCAGTATCCGCAGATTGCGCCACCGACCATTACCGTCAGCGCTACCTATCCAGGTGCCGATGCGCAAACGGTAGAAGACTCGGTCACTCAGGTGATTGAGCAAAATATGAATGGGCTTGATGGCCTGATGTACATGTCTTCAACCAGTGATGCGGCGGGTAATGCCTCTATCACTCTGACCTTCGAGACTGGGACATCTCCTGATATCGCACAGGTTCAGGTGCAAAATAAACTGCAACTCGCTATGCCTTCATTACCTGAAGCGGTGCAGCAGCAGGGGATTAGCGTTGATAAGTCGAGCAGTAATATTCTGATGGTAGCGGCGTTTATTTCTGATAACGGCAGCCTCAACCAGTACGATATCGCGGACTATGTAGCGTCTAATATCAAAGACCCGCTAAGCCGTACCGCGGGCGTTGGTAGCGTACAGCTCTTTGGTTCCGAGTACGCCATGCGTATCTGGCTGGACCCGCAAAAACTCAATAAATACAATCTGGTACCTTCCGATGTTATTTCCCAGATTAAGGTGCAAAACAACCAGATTTCCGGTGGTCAACTGGGTGGCATGCCACAGGCGGCAGACCAGCAACTAAACGCCTCGATCATTGTGCAGACGCGTCTGCAAACGCCGGAAGAATTTGGCAAAATCCTGTTGAAAGTTCAGCAAGATGGTTCGCAAGTGCTGCTGCGTGATGTCGCCCGCGTCGAACTTGGAGCGGAAGATTATTCCACCGTGGCGCGCTATAACGGCAAACCTGCTGCCGGGATCGCCATCAAACTGGCTACCGGAGCAAACGCCCTGGATACCTCGCGGGCAGTCAAAGAGGAGCTGAACCGCTTATCAGCCTATTTCCCCGCAAGTCTGAAGACGGTTTATCCTTACGACACCACGCCGTTTATCGAAATTTCTATTCAGGAAGTTTTTAAAACACTGGTTGAGGCTATCATCCTCGTCTTCCTGGTCATGTATCTGTTTTTGCAGAATTTCCGTGCCACAATCATCCCGACGATTGCCGTACCGGTGGTTATTCTCGGGACGTTTGCGATCTTGTCGGCGGTCGGTTTCACCATCAACACGTTAACTATGTTCGGGATGGTGCTGGCGATAGGGTTACTGGTGGATGACGCCATCGTGGTGGTGGAGAACGTCGAGCGTGTCATTGCGGAAGATAAGCTACCACCGAAGGAAGCGACGCATAAATCGATGGGGCAGATCCAACGTGCGCTGGTCGGTATTGCTGTTGTTCTTTCCGCAGTGTTTATGCCGATGGCCTTTATGAGCGGCGCAACCGGGGAGATCTACCGCCAGTTCTCCATCACGCTGATCTCCTCCATGCTGCTTTCAGTATTTGTGGCAATGAGCCTGACCCCTGCCCTGTGCGCCACCATTCTGAAAGCCGCGCCGGAAGGCGGTCACAAACCTAACGCCCTGTTCGCACGCTTCAACACGCTGTTTGAAAAATCAACTCAGCACTATACCGATAGCACCCGCTCGCTGTTGCGTTGTACCGGTCGCTACATGGTGGTCTACCTGCTGATTTGCGCCGGGATGGCGGTGCTGTTCCTGCGTACACCGACCTCTTTCTTACCAGAAGAGGATCAGGGGGTATTTATGACCACCGCGCAGTTACCTTCCGGTGCCACCATGGTTAACACCACGAAAGTGCTGCAACAGGTGACGGATTATTATCTTACAAAAGAGAAAGATAATGTTCAGTCGGTGTTTACCGTTGGCGGCTTTGGCTTCAGCGGCCAGGGGCAAAACAACGGCCTGGCGTTTATCAGTCTCAAGCCGTGGTCTGAACGTGTCGGTGAGGAAAACTCGGTTACCGCGATCATTCAGCGGGCAATGATTGCGTTAAGCAGTATCAATAAAGCCGTCGTCTTCCCGTTCAACTTACCCGCGGTGGCTGAACTGGGTACCGCGTCAGGTTTTGATATGGAACTGCTGGACAACGGTAACCTGGGGCACGAAAAACTAACCCAGGCACGAAACGAGCTGTTATCACTGGCAGCGCAATCGCCTGACCAGGTCACCGGGGTACGCCCGAACGGCCTGGAAGATACGCCGATGTTCAAAGTGAACGTCAACGCCGCGAAAGCTGAGGCAATGGGTGTGGCGCTGTCTGATATCAACCAGACAATTTCCACCGCCTTCGGCAGCAGCTACGTGAACGACTTCCTCAACCAGGGGCGGGTGAAAAAAGTGTATGTCCAGGCAGGCACGCCGTTCCGTATGTTGCCGGATAACATCAACCAATGGTATGTACGCAACGCCTCTGGCACGATGGCACCGCTTTCTGCCTACTCGTCTACCGAATGGACCTATGGTTCACCGCGATTGGAACGCTACAACGGCATCCCGTCAATGGAGATTTTAGGTGAAGCGGCGGCCGGGAAAAGTACCGGTGACGCTATGAAATTTATGGCAGACCTGGTCGCTAAACTTCCGGCAGGCGTCGGCTACTCATGGACCGGACTGTCGTATCAGGAAGCGTTATCCTCAAACCAGGCTCCTGCACTGTATGCCATTTCACTGGTCGTGGTGTTCCTCGCCCTCGCCGCACTCTATGAGAGCTGGTCAATTCCGTTCTCGGTGATGTTGGTTGTTCCGTTAGGCGTCGTTGGCGCATTACTGGCCACCGATCTGCGCGGCTTAAGTAATGACGTCTACTTCCAGGTTGGTTTGCTGACCACCATCGGGCTTTCCGCCAAGAACGCCATCCTGATTGTCGAATTTGCCGTTGAGATGATGCAGAAAGAAGGGAAAACGCCGATAGGGGCAATCATCGAAGCGGCGCGGATGCGTTTACGCCCAATCCTGATGACCTCTCTGGCCTTTATTCTCGGCGTGCTGCCGCTGGTTATCAGTCATGGTGCCGGTTCTGGCGCGCAAAACGCGGTAGGTACCGGCGTGATGGGCGGGATGTTTGCCGCAACAGTGCTGGCAATTTACTTCGTTCCGGTCTTTTTCGTTGTAGTGGAACATCTCTTTGCCCGCTTTAAAAAAGCGTAACGTGTAAATGAGAGTAAGGTTGAACGTGAAGGTTCAGCCTTACTCTTTCCTGCTAACCATTCACCACTCAACAACCAGCTAACCGTCAGGAATACCAGGCTTAGTACACAGCACTGAAAGTAGAAACCACTCCAGCCATTCGTCATCAATTTGAACAGCACAATACTGACCCACATTCCCGTAATCGTATGAATTGTCAGCTTAATAATCCCAAACATGCCGAGTCTTTTCCTCCTGAAAATACCTATACCGCCTGGCAAACTGCGAAAGAGAACTAGCCGGTAGCCCGGCAGAAATCATCAGGGAAGAGTTTCACATGAAGCAGGTGTGAGATCCTGACCAATATTCAAATGCAAAATATGTCAGGAAAAGGTACCTGGCGAATGTTGCGCAAACTGATGTGGCGTTACACCATAATATTGTCGAAATGTGTTTATAAAGTACGACGTACTGCTATAGCCACATTTTTCTGCAATAGTATGCAGAGGAATTTGACGTAACTCGAGTAATCGTCTGGCCATCGACATCCTGGAAGCGAGTAATATTTTACTGAAACAGGTATTTTCATCCTGCAACTTTTTTTTGATGAGACTCTCGCTGGTATACATTCTTTCCGCGATATCGCGCAGATACCAACGTTTGGCGATATCAAAGCTAATAAGGCGTTCAACTTTTCCTGAAACAGTGCTGATGCTATTGAAAAGTAAGGGGATCAGTTCTTTCTTATGAGAAAACATCGATAAACAGGAAAGGTAGAGCATATTGCTCAGTATCGGTGAATTTACCCCGGATTCATTGAAGCTATCAAAAATCGCCGTCACCAGCGGCATGGGGGGTGACTGGTTAATTAATAGACGGTCTTTGCTATGTAACCCTAAATTGCGTGGTAGCTGACGAATATTTTGTAAGTAATGGCAAACTGTCAGCTCATCGATATCCAGTCGTCGCGTATCCGGTGAACAAAACGCAAAATCGTCTGCCAAATTTTTCTCCAGCAGCACGATACTCTCGTTATGCAGCGATATTTTATGCTGTTCATGATAAATATCGAATGAACGACGAATGAGGATCACCGAGCAGACATGAGTCATGATTATCCCTTATATTTCATACTGCGATTATTTCAATTTCAGTATACTAATGAAATGTTGCCAGACTGTTTCTTAGCGCAAAAACTGCCAGATTTGGTAGGACCAAAATTTATCCACAAAGTAGTTTTGCATAACAGTTAATTGATAATAAGTAAATGCAGCACGAATATATTTTCGCACAGCGTATAGCTTATGTTTATAAAAAAATGGCTGATCTTATTTCCAGTAAAAGTTATATTTAACTTACTGAGAGCACAAAGTTTCCCGTGCCAACAGGGAGTGTTATAACGGTTTATTAGTCTGGAGACGGCAGACTATCCTCTTCCCGGTCCCCTATGCCGGGTTTTTTTTATGTCTGAGTAAAATTCTATAATCTTATTCCTTCCGCAGAACGGTCAGTGCCGTAAAAATTTCCTTGCGCAACAATACTTGCCGCCGAGTCACGGTTCGGCAATCCCTGCGCCGATCGCTCCTGATACTCTGTGGGCGTCATCCCATAATAATTTCGAAAGACGTAAATGAAGTACGACACGCTGTGATATCCACAGGACACTGCGACTCGCTTAATTGAAAAGCCATGTATAACAATAAGTTGCAAAGCACGTTGCATTCTACACTCAGTAAGCAACTGTGAATATGATGTCTCTTCTTCGCGCAATTTTTTCTTTAACAGGCTTGGACTCATCAACAGCTCGCTGGCGATTCGGGCTAGTGTCCACTCATGGGCGATATTATTATTGATAACCGTACAAACTCTTGTTCGCATGTTCGGTTGCAAAACGTTCAAAAGCAGCGGTATAAAGTGCTCATCCTCAAGAAAAACAGATAACAACGCAAAGATTAATGCTCTTTTACGTAGCATTTCTGCATAGCGAAGATTCTTATTCTGCGATAGTTGCGCAACTTCCTGAAAAACAGGAATATCTCTGCTACAGTGATGAACGAGTAATGAAGAAATTTTTTTATGTGCATGAAGATTTAATGCCTCCTCCTTGAGCATCGGCAGAAATAATGAAAGCGTATCCCTTGATACTAATACAAAATTTTCAACACACTTATCTACTCGAATTTGGCTTGCATCCGCAAAAACCAGGTCACCACCATTAAAATAGCGATATTCACCATTAACCATGGTGAGAATATATTTATGTCTTGCGTACGCAATTAGACAATTCCCATGTAATGATTGCATAGTTGACTTAATATTACATAAACATATTACTGTTAATTAATGTAGCACGCCGCCCTCTTAAGTCAAATTGATTGATAAATAAATTTAAACGAAGCGGGAGAACAGGATGATAATGTGTGATGTTCTACGGGCAGGATGACTGGATTTATAATACAAAAACGTGTTTAAGAACGCAGTGAAATTAATAGCAAGCAAATAATCCCTTTTCGTGACATTAAAGGCAATCGCTACATTTAATAAACATTCATATAACATATATCTTATCAACACGATGAATAGACAGCCAATATATTATTGCGATTAATAAGCAACCGAATGCCCAGCTGTTTTTTTAAAGGCTGGGCATTCGGTTTTTACAACGTTATGTTATCAGGTGTGTTTAAAGCTGTTCTGCTGGGCAATACCCTGCAGTTTCGGGTGATCGCTGAGATATTTCAGGGAGGCTTTGTAGTCTTCCAGCAACAGTTCAGCAAAGTCCCTTTCGAAGCCGCGACGACACATAATGCGCATCACCACGATGTCGGTGGCTTCACCGCCGAGAGTGAAGGCCGGAACCTGCCAGCCGCGCAGACGCAGAC
>NZ_MDGW01000011.1:0-39501 GCF_001712525.1 Shigella sp. FC1661 | reverse complement strand
CACTGCCCGGTTGTATGCGCGAGGTTACCGACTGCGGCCTGAGTTTTTTAAGTGACGGAAAACCGTGTTGAGGCCAACGCCCATAATGCGTGCACTGGCGCGACATCCGACGCCATTCATGGCCATATCAATGATTTTCTGGTGCGTACCGGGCTGAGAGGCGGTGTAAGTGAACTGTAGTTGCCATGTTTTACGGCAATGAGAGCAGAGATAGCGCTGATGTCCGGCAGTGCTTTTGCCGTTACGCACCACGCCTTCAGTCGCGGAGCAGGAAGGACATCTGATGGAAATGGAAACCACGCAAGCACCTTAAAATCACCATCATACACTAAATCAGTAAGTTGGCAGCATTACCCGCTCGACGAGTGGAAACCAAAACGGTTCAGTCTCCCAATAACAAACACTACCCTGGTGAAATACGGAAAACTAGGATACATCGTTCCAAGACCACAAAAAATTCGTGGGCGTTGGCTGATAGATCGCCGAGCAGTATTTGTTGGGCCTGGTGAAACGGGAATTGCGCCGGAAATTCATACTGGCGATGATGATGCACTGAAGGAGATTTTAACTCATGTCACCGAGGCCACAAAAAAACAGCACTGACGTAGCCGGTCTTTACGAAAAGTTTGATCGCAGAACTGGCAGAGTTTACTACCAGTATAAAAATCCTGTGACTGGAAAATTTCACGGACTCGGAACAGACAAAGGTAAGGCAGAAAAAATCGCTTCCACAGCCAATCAGCGAATAGCTGCAGCAGAAGCTGAATATTTCATGCGCAAAATTGATGAAAGTCCGTCAGCAACAAAACGTCGGGGTATCAGATTAAAGGCATGGGTTGATCGATATCTGAAAATACAGGACACGCGACTGAAAAATGGAGATATTGCAGCTACAACTCACAAAGAAAAAACTCGAATGGCTGCATACCTAGTTTCCCGTCTGGGAAACCACCCATTGAAAGAACTGGAAGTAAGAGACTTTGCATTAATACTGGATGAGTGGCTGGATAAAGACATGGTCAGCACAGCGAGAGTAAATCGTGGATTATGGGTTGATATTTATAAAGAAGCACAGCATGCAGGGGAAGTTCCTCCTGGATGGAATCCTCCGGAGGCTACCCGTAAACCGATCCCTAAAGTAACCAGAGCCAGGCTCACCATGGAAGACTGGCAAAAAATTTACAATGCAACGCCTGAAAAACACTTTATCCGTAACGCAATGCTTCTTGCGATTGTTACTGGTCAGCGCCGTGATGACATTTGCCACATGCGTTTTTCAGATGTGTGGAACGAACACTTGCATATCACCCAGGGAAAAACCGGAATGCGTCTGGCGTTACCGCTTACACTACGCTGTGATGCCATTGGGATAACGTTAAAAGAAGTTATTGATGGGTGCCGAGACAGAATATTAAGTCCATATCTAATCCATAGTCGGCACCAGAAACAACCGAAGCCGATGAGTAAAGACAACCTGAGCGACTACTTTGCCAAAGCACGGGATCTGGCTGGGATAATTCCACCAGCAGGAAAAACTCCGCCAACATTTCATGAACAACGCTCTCTATCAGAACGGCTGTACCGTGCACAGGGTATCGATACAAAAACATTACTAGGACATAAAGTCCAGGCAACCACCGATCGCTATAACGATACTCGAGGTCAGGAATGGGTTAAGCTGGTTATTTGACAAACACCATATGGAATATCCGTCACCATCTCAGGAAAAAAGTGTTGTAAAATGCGTGGCCTAGTTTTGGGGAAACGTTTTGGAGAGATTTTGGAGAAAGGAAAAAATTGAATAAATTCAAAATCCTGAAAGTGCTCCACCTTATGAATAAGAAGGTGGAACTCGAATGATCGGTCGACTGCTTCGCGGCGGTTTTATGACCGCTATCTACGCGTACCTGTATATCCCAATCATTATTTTGATTGTGAACTCCTTTAACAGCTCGCGCTTTGGCATCAACTGGCAGGGTTTTACCACCAAATGGTATAGCCTGCTGATGAACAACGACAGCCTGTTACAGGCAGCGCAGCATTCACTAACAATGGCGGTGTTTTCGGCGACGTTTGCTACGCTTATCGGTTCACTGACGGCAGTTGCGCTGTACCGTTATCGCTTTCGCGGTAAGCCGTTCGTTAGCGGAATGCTGTTTGTGGTAATGATGTCACCAGATATCGTGATGGCAATTTCGCTGCTGGTGCTGTTTATGCTGCTGGGTATTCAGCTTGGCTTCTGGTCGCTGCTGTTCTCGCATATCACCTTCTGCCTGCCATTTGTGGTGGTGACGGTGTATTCGCGCCTGAAAGGTTTTGACGTGCGGATGCTGGAAGCGGCGAAAGATCTCGGTGCCAGCGAATTTACCATTCTGCGAAAAATCATACTGCCACTGGCAATGCCAGCGGTGGCAGCGGGCTGGGTGTTAAGCTTTACCCTGTCGATGGACGATGTGGTAGTTTCTTCGTTCGTCACCGGACCAAGTTATGAAATTCTGCCGTTAAAAATTTATTCGATGGTCAAAGTCGGCGTATCGCCGGAAGTTAACGCGCTGGCAACCATATTACTGGTGCTGTCGCTGGTGATGGTTATTGCCAGTCAGCTTATTGCTCGTGATAAAACGAAAGGTAACACAGGGGACGTTAAATGAAAAAATGGTCACGCCACCTGCTCGCGGCGGGTGCTCTGGCACTGGGCATGAGCGCCGCTCACGCCGATGACAACAACACGCTGTATTTCTACAACTGGACCGAGTACGTGCCGCCAGGACTGCTTGAACAGTTCACCAAAGAAACCGGTATTAAGGTTATCTATTCGACTTACGAGTCGAACGAAACCATGTACGCCAAGCTGAAAACGTACAAAGACGGTGCGTATGACCTGGTGGTTCCTTCAACCTATTACGTCGATAAAATGCGTAAAGAAGGGATGATCCAGAAGATCGACAAGTCGAAGTTAACGAACTTCAGCAATCTCGATCCAGACATGCTCAACAAGCCTTTTGACCCGAATAACGACTACTCCATTCCGTATATCTGGGGGGCGACGGCGATTGGTGTTAACGGTGATGCGGTGGATCCGAAATCTGTCACCAGCTGGGCCTATCTGTGGAAGCCAGAGTACAAAGGCAGCCTGCTGTTGACCGACGATGCCCGTGAAGTGTTCCAGATGGCGCTGCGTAAGCTGGGCTATTCCGGTAACACCACCGATCCGAAAGAGATTGAAGCTGCATATAACGAGCTGAAAAAACTGATGCCAAACGTCGCAGCGTTTAACTCCGATAACCCGGCTAACCCGTACATGGAAGGCGAAGTTAACCTCGGCATGATCTGGAACGGTTCTGCTTTCGTTGCACGCCAGGCGGGTACGCCTATTGACGTGGTGTGGCCGAAAGAAGGCGGCATATTCTGGATGGACAGCCTGGCGATCCCGGCAAATGCCAAAAACAAAGAAGGCGCGCTGAAATTGATCAACTTCCTGCTGCGCCCGGATGTGGCAAAACAGGTTGCTGAAACTATCGGTTATCCAACGCCAAACCTTGCGGCGCGTAAGCTGTTAAGTCCAGAAGTGGCGAACGATAAAACGCTCTACCCGGATGCTGAAACCATTAAAAATGGCGAATGGCAGAATGACGTTGGCGCAGCCAGCAGCATTTATGAAGAGTATTATCAGAAGCTGAAAGCAGGACGTTAATTCAGCAAGCGGGCGGTGGTATTACCGCCCGTTTTTTATTTAGCAAGGATGTGGCTAATGAGTCAGGACAGTAGAGTTTTATCCCACTCTTTCGTCGGTATTGTGGTCCGCTCGTAGGCCTGATAAGCGTAGCGCATCAGGCAATGCTTCCTGCTTTATAATCCCTTCAGCAACTTTTCAACAAACTCAGGCACCACCTGGCTTGCCGGGCCGTAATATTTCTCGGCAAATTCATTACCGACCTGACTTGGTTCGAGATTCAGTTCCACGGTGTGCGCGCCATGCAGTTTCGCTTCGTGAACAAACCCAGCCGCCGGATAAACATGCCCGGAAGTACCAATGGCAATGAAAATATCAGCCATCGACAACGCCATATAAATTTCATCCATGCCGAGTGGCATTTCGCCAAACCAAACGACGTGCGGGCGCAAGGGTGCCGGGAACTGGCAACAATGGCATTTATCTTCTGGCGTAACGTCTCCGGTCCAGTCGAGAACCTGACCACTTTGCGAACAACGAACTTTCAGCAATTCCCCATGCATATGAATGACATTGGTATTACCTGCGCGTTCATGCAGGTTGTCTATATTCTGCGTTACCAGCAAAAAGCGATCGCCGAGAGCGTCTTGCAGTTTAGCCAGCGCAAGATGCGCGGCGTTAGGCTGAATTTTTGGCTGCTGCAGCTGTCGACGACGGGCGTTATAAAACGCTTGCACCAGTTCAGGATCGCGATCGAAACCTTCCGGCGTTGCCACATCTTCAACCCGATGTTCTTCCCACAGGCCATCTGCGGCGCGAAAGGTACGAATACCTGATTCCGCAGAAATTCCTGCCCCTGTCAGTACGAGTACTCTTGGTTTTTCCATTGCTTCCGGCACCACTTTATCTCTGAAAAAAATACGCTGACGCAAACGCTCGCGCAGGCGGCGTTTATTTTTACGAAAACGACTTAACCGATGATCCCGACGCGACAGCATAGCAACCTCTGTTGTTTAATCGGTTAGATGTAGGAAGGCCGCACCACGCATTCCTCCCGCATCACCGTGGCGCGCGCGTTCAATGCGCGGAACACGAGCTACAGGTAAGAGATGACGAGGCAGCCTGTCCGCCAGTTGCGTTGTGATTGCCGGGAAATTCGATAAGCCACCACCAATGACGACCAGGTCAGGGTCAACAATGGTCAGGATATTTCCCAGACAAACCGCTAATAAATCCAGATAACGCTCAACGTGCGCCCTTGCCTGCTCATCGCCTTGATTATAAAGCGCAATAATTTCGGGAGCCTGCAACTGTTGATGATAATAGTGTTGATACAGCCACGCAAAACCGCGACCAGACAGATAATTCTCAATGCAGCCATGCTGACCACAGCCGCAGCGGCGTAACGGGAAATCCAACCCCATCATGGTTAACGCATCAACCGGCAGACGCATATGGCCAAACTCGCCGGTAATGTAGCTTTTACCGGTAATCGGTTTGCCGTTGAAAATCAGCCCACCGCCAACGCCGGTACCAAGAATCAACCCCATCACCAGTGGATATTGCGTAAATTCATCATCTCAGGCTTCTGAAAGGGCAAAACAGTTGGCATCGTTATCAAGGCGTACATCGCGATCAAGACGTGCGCTCAGGTCGGCACGCAGCGGTTTACCGCTGGCAGCGGGGACATTGGCGGCATACAGCGTACCATCTTCTGTTTCCGGCATTCCCGGTATACCAATGCCGACAGAACCTCTACAGCCAAAACGTTGATCAGCTTCGGCTACCAGCTCGCACACTGCATCTAAAAATGCGTCATAGCTGTCACGCGGTGTCGGCACCCGCTTTTCCCACTGCAACTGCCGACCGCTATCAAACACGCCAAGCGCAATTTTTGTTCCACCAATATCAAACCCGTAATACATTGCCGCTCCTTGTTTTAATGTACTGCCTTTACTGGCCGCTAAGGACTCGCGCAGGGTCAATATTACTGGCGCGCCGCGCCGGATACCAACTTGCCAAAAGACTCAGCAACAATGCTGTGACCAGTACGTAGAAGACGTCCAGCCAGTGCAATTCCGATGGCAGGAAGTCAATAAAATAGATATCGCTGGAGAGGAACTGATGACCGATCAGCTTTTCAATCCGCTCAATAATCGGGGTAAGTTGCAGTGAAACAACTACGCCGATAATCAGCCCACACAGGCTGCCGAACAGCCCTGCCAGCAATCCATACCAGACAAAGATGGCGCGAATTAAACCATCTTTCGCCCCCAGCGTTCTTAATACTGCGATATCGCCACTCTTGTCTTTCACCGCCATCACTAAGGTGGAGACGATGTTGAAACAGGCCACGCCAATCACCAGTACCATCGCCAGATACATAATGGCGCGGATCATCTGGATATCGCGATACATATAGCCGTAAGTACCAATCCAGCTTTTAATATAAACATAGCTGTTGGTCATTTCACCCGCATCGCGTACCAGCTTATTGGCGTTGAAAACATCCGTCATTTTAAGGGCAATACCTGACACGCTGGAACCCATATCAAGATATTGTTGGGCATCCGCCAGCGGGATCATGGCAAAACTGTGATCGAGTTGGCCACTCAACTGCAAAATACCCGCAACGTGCAAACGCACACGTTTTGGCTGCATCAGTTTATGCTCAGGATTCGAGTTGGGGATCATGATCGACACCCAATCGCCCTGCTTCACTTTCAGCGCATCCGCCACGCCTTTGCCGATGATAATTTGCTGTTCGCCCGCTTTAAAATTGCGCCACGCATCCCCCTGAACAAACGAGGGTAATGCGCTCAGACGCTGTTCCTGTTGTGGGTTAACGCCCTTCACCTGGATTGCGCGCAGATTCGCTCCACTTTCCACCAGCCCGGTGAAATTGATATACGGCGCAGCGGCGGCAATACCCGGCACTTTCTGCACTTTATCCAGTGCTTCCTGCCAGTTAGTCCATGGCTGATTTACCGCTTCGATTTCACCATGCGGCAACACCGCCAGAATGCGGTTATTCAGTTCGCGTTCAAAGCCGTTCATCGCGCTTAAGCCGACGATCAATACCGCCACACCGAGGGCAATGCCAATGGTAGAAATGACGGAGATCAGCGACACCATGCCACCGCGCCGCCGTCCGCGACTAAAACGCAGGCCAATTAATAACGATAAAGGCATCGCCATTACTCCGCCCCCATCAGGCTCAGTTCCGCCGTCAGACGTCCATCACGCATTTCTAACTGGCGGCTCATACGTTTCGCCAGTTGCAGGTCGTGAGTAACCACCAGGAAGGCGGTGCCCTGCAAGCGATTCAATTCCCCAAGCAACTGGAAGATGCTGTCGGCGTTACGCGCATCGAGGTTACCGGTAGGCTCATCCGCCAGTACCAGACGCGGATTATTGACCAGCGCACGGGCAATCGCTACACGCTGGCGTTCGCCGCCAGAAAGTTCAGATGGGCGGTGATTCGCACGATGCTCCAGCCCCACCGCTTTTAACATCTCCAGTGCACGGCTGTTGATTTCAGCGGGCTTTTTCTTGCCAATCAGCAGCGGCATAGCCACGTTTTCCAGGGCGGTAAAATCCGGCAGCAGGTGGTGAAACTGATAAATAAAGCCCAGTTTCTGGTTGCGCAGTTCTGCTTTTGCTGCCGACGACAGTTTGCTCATCGGTTGACCGTTAAAGATCACATCGCCGGAGGTTGGCGTATCCAGTCCGCCCAGCAGGTGCAGCAAGGTGCTTTTACCGGAACCAGAGCTACCGACGATCGCCATCATTTCACCTTCGCCGACGCTGAAACTGACATTGTGCAGTACATCGGTTTGCACACTGCCTTCCTGATAGCGTTTGCACAGGTTGTCGCATTGCAACAGGATCTTATTCATAACGTAAAGCCTCAGCGGGTTGTGTGGCGGCAGCGCGCCATGAAGGGTAAAGCGTAGACAGCAGCGCGATAGCCATCGCCACCAGCGCAATAACAATGACCTGTAAAGGTTCGATAGCCATCGGCAGCGCCGCGCCATCAAGCAGGACGCCGATTATTGGCATCAGATTATTTAACTGGCTGGCAAGCAGTGCGCCAAGCGCCGCTCCGAGGATCGCACCGATAATCCCGGCGCTGGCCCCTTGCACCATAAAGATCATCATGATTTGTCGCGGAGTTAAGCCTTGCGTTTGCAGGATCGCTACTTCGCCCTGCTTCTCCATCACCATCAGCCCCAGCGAGGTAATAATGTTAAACGCCGCAACGGCGACAATCAGGCTCAGCAGTAAACCCATCATATTTTTTTCCATGCGTACGGCCTGGAACAACTCGCCTTTACGATCACGCCAATCCTGCCATTTGCTGTCTTCAGGCAGTTTTTGCTGACTTAATGAGTCGACTTTCAGCGGCTCATCCAGCCACAAACGCCAGCCGGTAATATTGCCTGCCGGATAACGCATCAGACGCGAGGCATCCTCAATATTCACCAGCATTTCATTGCCATCGACTTCACTGTTGGCGGCGAAAGTGCCAATCACATTGAACAGGCGCTGACTTGGAATACGCCCCATCGGCGTGAACTGGCTGGCAGATGGTACCATCATGCGGATTTGATCACCGCGATTAACGCCTAGCTGTGAGGCAAGTTGTTCGCCGAGGATGACATTATATTTCCCCGGCTCGAGGTCAGTTTGTTTCACATTGACCAGATACGGCGTTAGTGGATCTTTTTGCGCCGGATCGATACCCAGCATCACCCCGACCGCCACGCTGCGCGCGCTTTGCAGTACCACATCACCGGTAGTAATAGGTGCGACGCGATTAACGCCGTCCAGTTTGACTGCCGTTTCCGGGAGTTGCTGCGGGTTAAGAGAGCCATGCTCAGAAGAGAGAATTGCCTGTGGCATCAGGCCAAGGATGTTGTTTTGCAGCTCGCGCTCAAAGCCGTTCATCACTGACAATACTGTGACCAGCGCCATCACCCCGAGGGTAATGCCGATGGTAGAAAGCCAGGAGACGAAACGACCGAAGCGATCCGCTGCACGCCCACGCATGTAACGCAGGCCAATAAATAAAGCGACAGGTTGGTACATGAAATCCGTCTGGTTGCTGTAGCAAAGACACGAGTATATAAGCGAAAGCAAGATGGGTAAACGTCTGAACTGTAAGTGATCGTCAGGGCTAATCTGAAAAGCCCCCGTAAATCAATCGGCTAAATTGCCATGTTTTATCATCAATCTTGCCGCCTGATCTTAATCTGAAAAATCATCCAATACAGACAGATACCCATTACACCTCGGGTCATAACCCGCAGGATCAACCGCATGTAAATTAAAAAAGAGCGTGTTGTCCTGATGAAACAAAAAGAGCTATGGATTAACCAGATCAAAGGGTTATGTATTTGTCCGGTGGTGATTTATCACTCGGTCATTACCTTTTATCCGCATATGACCACTTTTCAGCATCCGTTATCGGAAGTCCTGAGCAAATGCTGGATCTATTTCAATCTTTACCTTGCACCCTTTCGTATGCCGGTTTTTTTCTTTATATCCGGCTATTTGATTCGCCGCTATATCGACAGCGTACCGTGGGGAAATTGTCTCGATAAACGGATCTGGAACATCTTCTGGGTGCTGGCGCTTTGGGGCGTGGTGCAGTGGCTGGCGTTAAGTGCGCTGAACCAGTGGCTGGCACCTGAGCGCGATTTAAGCAATGCCTCCAATGCCGCTTATGCCGATTCCACCGGTGAGTTCCTGCACGGGATGATCACCGCCAGCACCAGCTTGTGGTATCTGTATGCGTTAATTGTCTATTTCGTGGTATGTAAAATTTTTAGCCGTCTGGCGCTGCCACTATTCGCCTTGTTTGTACTGCTGAGTGTGGCGGTTAATTTCGTTCCCACGCCGTGGTGGGGAATGAACAGTGTGATCCGCAATTTGCCTTATTACAGCCTTGGCGCATGGTTTGGCGCAACAATAATGACCTGTGTTAAAGAGGTACCGTTGCGCCGCCATCTGCTGATGGCTTCTTTGCTTACCGTTCTGGCGGTCGGTGCCTGGTTGTTTACTATCTCGCTGCTGTTGTCGCTGGTATCGATTGTGGTGATCATGAAGCTGTTTTATCAGTACGAGCAACGATTCGGTATGCGCTCCACCAGCCTGCTGAATGTGATTGGCTCCAACACCATTGCTATCTACACCACCCATCGCATTCTGGTTGAAATATTCAGCTTAACTCTGCTTGCGCAAATGAACGCAGCACGCTGGTCGCCGCAAGTCGAACTGACACTCCTGCTGGTTTATCCCTTTGTCAGTTTGTTCATCTGTACTGTTGCGGGCTTGCTGGTAAGAAAACTTTCACAGCGTGCATTCAGCGATCTGTTGTTCTCCCCGCCTTCACTGCCCGCTGCCGTCAGTTACTCCCGCTAAGCCATCGCCCCAGCCGGGGCGATTCAATTTGCTAAACCATGTCGATTACGGATAATGAACAGCATTGCTTATCAGAGATATGCCCCCATATGTTGAGGCATATCCTAACGAGAATCTGACAACCGTTATGCCTGAACAATATCGTTATACGCTGCCCGTCAAAGCGGGTGAGCAGCGTCTGCTGGGCGAGTTAACCGGCGCAGCCTGTGCAACGCTGGTAGCGGAAATTGCCGAACGTCACGCCGGTCCGGTGGTACTCATTGCACCAGATATGCAAAATGCTCTGCGTTTGCATGATGAAATCAGTCAGTTCACCGATCAGATGGTGATGAATCTGGCGGACTGGGAAACTCTTCCCTACGACAGCTTTTCGCCTCATCAGGACATTATCTCCTCGCGCCTTTCCACCCTTTACCAGCTACCGACGATGCAGCGTGGCGTACTGATTGTTCCGGTGAATACGCTTATGCAGCGCGTTTGCCCACACAGTTTTCTCCACGGTCATGCGCTGGTGATGAAAAAAGGTCAGCGCCTGTCACGAGATGCATTACGAACCCAACTGGACAGCGCCGGTTATCGCTATGTTGACCAGGTGATGGAGCACGGCGAATACGCCACGCGCGGCGCGTTGCTGGATCTCTTCCCGATGGGGAGTGAGCTGCCTTATCGTCTTGATTTCTTTGATGATGAAATCGACAGCCTGCGGGTGTTTGACGTCGACAGCCAGCGCACGCTGGAGGAAGTAGAAGCGATCAATCTGCTGCCCGCGCACGAATTTCCGACCGATAAAGCGGCAATTGAACTGTTCCGCAGCCAGTGGCGCGATACCTTCGAAGTGAAGCGCGATCCGGAACATATTTACCAGCAAGTGAGTAAAGGCACATTACCTGCCGGGATCGAGTACTGGCAGCCATTGTTCTTCAGCGAACCACTGCCGCCGCTGTTCAGTTATTTCCCTGCCAATACCTTGCTCGTGAATACTGGCGATCTGGAAACCAGTGCCGAACGTTTCCAGGCTGACACGCTGGCGCGTTTTGAGAATCGCGGCGTCGATCCGATGCGCCCGCTGTTGCCACCACAATCGCTCTGGCTGCGGGTGGACGAGCTCTTCTCAGAGCTGAAAAACTGGCCCCGGGTGCAGCTAAAAACTAAACATTTACCGACAAAAGCCGCGAATGCCAATTTAGGTTTCCAGAAACTGCCAGACCTGGCCGTTCAGGCGCAACAAAAAGCGCCGCTGGATGCGCTGCGTAAGTTCCTCGAGACTTTCGACGGTCCGGTGGTGTTCTCGGTAGAAAGTGAAGGTCGCCGTGAAGCGCTGGGTGAACTGCTCGCACGAATTAAAATTGCTCCGCAACGCATTATGCGTCTTGATGAAGCCAGCGACCGTGGGCGTTATCTGATGATTGGCGCTGCCGAACATGGTTTTGTCGATAAGGTGCGTAATCTGGCGCTGATCTGCGAAAGCGATCTGCTCGGTGAACGTGTTGCCCGCCGTCGTCAGGATTCTCGCCGCACCATCAACCCCGATACACTGATCCGTAACCTTGCGGAGCTGCATATTGGTCAGCCGGTGGTCCATCTGGAGCACGGTGTCGGGCGCTATGCCGGAATGACCACGCTCGAAGCGGGCGGCATTACTGGCGAGTATTTGATGCTCACCTATGCCAACGACGCCAAACTGTATGTTCCGGTGTCGTCACTGCATCTGATTAGCCGTTACGCAGGTGGCGCGGAAGAAAACGCCCCGCTGCATAAACTTGGCGGCGATGCGTGGTCACGCGCGCGGCAGAAAGCGGCGGAAAAAGTGCGTGATGTGGCGGCGGAATTGCTGGATATCTACGCGCAACGCGCCGCCAAAGAGGGCTTCGCGTTTAAACACGATCGTGAGCAGTATCAGTTGTTCTGCGACAGCTTCCCGTTTGAAACCACGCCGGATCAGGCGCAGGCCATTAATGCGGTACTTAGCGACATGTGTCAGCCGCTGGCAATGGATCGTCTGGTGTGCGGCGATGTTGGCTTTGGTAAAACAGAAGTGGCGATGCGCGCCGCTTTCCTGGCAGTAGATAACCACAAGCAGGTGGCGGTGTTGGTGCCTACCACCCTTCTCGCGCAGCAGCATTACGACAACTTCCGCGACCGTTTCGCCAACTGGCCGGTACGTATCGAAATGATCTCCCGTTTCCGCAGCGCCAAAGAGCAGACGCAAATCCTTGCGGAAGTGGCGGAAGGGAAAATCGATATTCTGATCGGTACGCACAAACTGCTGCAAAGTGACGTCAAGTTTAAAGATTTAGGCCTGCTGATTGTCGATGAAGAACACCGCTTCGGGGTGCGTCATAAAGAGCGCATTAAAGCGATGCGCGCGAACGTGGATATTCTGACGCTTACTGCAACGCCGATCCCACGCACGCTGAATATGGCAATGAGCGGAATGCGTGACCTGTCGATTATCGCCACGCCGCCCGCCCGTCGTCTGGCAGTTAAAACCTTTGTCCGTGAGTATGACAGCCTGGTGGTCCGGGAGGCGATCCTGCGTGAAATTTTGCGCGGGGGGCAGGTTTATTATCTCTACAATGATGTGGAAAACATCCAGAAAGCTGCCGAACGGCTGGCAGAACTGGTGCCAGAAGCGCGGATCGCCATCGGTCACGGGCAGATGCGCGAGCGCGAACTGGAACGGGTGATGAATGATTTCCATCATCAACGTTTCAACGTGCTGGTTTGTACAACCATTATCGAAACCGGGATCGACATCCCGACAGCCAACACCATTATCATTGAACGCGCGGATCACTTCGGTCTGGCGCAGCTGCACCAGTTACGCGGTCGCGTCGGACGTTCACATCATCAGGCATATGCATGGCTGCTGACGCCGCATCCAAAAGCGATGACTACCGATGCACAAAAACGTCTTGAAGCGATTGCCTCGCTGGAAGATCTCGGTGCAGGCTTTGCGCTGGCAACGCACGATCTGGAGATCCGCGGCGCGGGTGAACTGCTTGGCGAAGAACAAAGTGGCTCAATGGAAACCATCGGTTTCTCGCTGTATATGGAGTTGCTGGAAAACGCCGTCGATGCACTGAAAGCCGGACGCGAGCCGTCGCTGGAAGATCTCACCAGCCAGCAAACAGAAGTCGAGCTGCGGATGCCGTCGCTATTGCCAGATGATTTCATTCCTGACGTGAATACGCGTTTGTCGTTCTATAAACGTATTGCCAGCGCCAAAACGGAAAACGAACTGGAAGAGATCAAAGTCGAGCTTATCGATCGCTTCGGCCTGCTGCCGGATCCGGCGCGTACCCTGCTGGATGTTGCCCGTCTGCGCCAGCAAGCGCAGAAACTGGGGATCAGGAAGCTGGAAGGTAATGAGAAAGGCGGGGTGATCGAATTTGCCGAGAAGAATCACGTTAATCCGGCCTGGTTGATTGGTTTGCTGCAAAAACAGCCGCAGCATTACCGCCTTGATGGTCCGACGCGCCTGAAATTTATTCAGGATTTGAGTGAGCGGAAAACGCGTATCGAATGGGTACGCCAGTTTATGCGTGAACTGGAAGAGAACGCGATCGCTTAATGGTAAATCGGGGGCGTTTCTGCGCCCCCATCGGCAACATTTACAAATTCTTTGCACTTCCCTGCACTATCCGACACTGTCACCATCCATAATTCAGGCTTATCTGTTTATTACAATAACCTTATATTTATTATGGATTTTTGGTGATGATCAAAACGCGTTTTTCTCGCTGGCTAACGTTTTTTACGTTCGCCGCTGCCGTGGCGCTGGCGCTACCGGCAAAAGCCAACACCTGGCCGCTGCCGCCAGCGGGCAGTCGTCTGGTTGGCGAAAACAAATTTCATGTGGTGGAAAATGACGGTGGTTCTCTGGAAGCCATCGCCAAAAAATATAACGTCGGCTTTCTCGCTCTGTTACAGGCTAACCCCGGCGTTGATCCTTACGTACCGCGCGCGGGCAGCGTGTTAACGATCCCGTTGCAAACCCTACTTCCAGACGCGCCGCGCGAAGGCATTGTGATCAACATTGCGGAGCTGCGTCTCTATTACTACCCGACGGGTAAAAATTCGGTAACCGTGTATCCAATAGGTATTGGTCAGTTAGGTGGTGACACGCTGACACCGACAATGGTGACCACCGTTTCAGACAAACGTGCAAACCCAACCTGGACGCCAACGGCAAACACCCGCGCCCGTTATAAAGCACAGGGAATTGAGTTGCCTGCGGTAGTGCCGGCTGGACCGGATAACCCAATGGGCCATCATGCGATTCGTCTGGCGGCCTATGGCGGCGTTTATTTGCTTCATGGTACGAACGCCGATTTCGGCATTGGCATGCGGGTAAGTTCTGGCTGTATTCGTCTGCGGGATGACGATATCAAAACACTCTTTAGCCAGGTCACCCCAGGCACCAAAGTGAATATCATCAACACTCCGATAAAAGTCTCTGCCGAACCAAACGGTGCGCGTCTGGTTGAAGTACATCAGCCGCTGTCAGAGAAGATTGATGACGATCCGCAGCTGCTGCCAATTACGCTGAATAGCGCAATGCAATCATTTAAAGATGCAGCACAAACTGACGCTGAAGTGATGCAACATGTGATGGATGTCCGTTCCGGGATGCCGGTGGATGTCCGCCGTCATCAAGTGAGCCCACAAACTCTGTAAATCCTGGATAAAAAAAATCCCCGCGACACGGCATGTCGCGGGGAAAAAATCAGCAGTAGCAGGCATTAATGAGGGTTAATGCTTATTTATAAATTACTGCTTTCCATGGAGGGTATTCGGACCGGTTACAGAAGTAATACGGAAAGATTTTGCGCCCATCTCATCCGCTTTTTGCGCCAGCTGCTCTTCCAGCGATCCCAGATTTGTCCCCGCTTTAGCACTGATTGTACCGACTTTTTGTTGGCCTTCTGGCGTTGACTGAACTTCGACAGCCGCAAAGCTGGCAAATGACATGGAGCTTAAAATCGCCGCAGCGATGAGGGTTTTTACGTTTTTCATAATAGTGGCCTTATGCAGATGAATGACGTCGCAAGCAATTATTTAACGATCGATAACTAAATGACAGATGTGATCTGGATCACATACAAGATATTTTTTATAACAATCATTAATTAATTTAAAAATCTTTAAATTTCAGTTAAATAGAAAGCAATTATTTTTATGGGATCTGGACTGGTGAACGGAGGTGATTATTTTTATAATAACCTTTCATTCACAGTCACCAGGTACAACGGCATCATGGCAACTGACTCAACACAATGTGTAAAAAAAAGCCGTGGCCGCCCAAAAGTATTCGACAGGGATGCCGCGCTTGATAAGGCCATGAAATTGTTCTGGCAACACGGTTATGAAGCGACTTCTCTTGCGGACCTCGTCGAAGCGACCGGAGCCAAAGCGCCCACGCTATACGCGGAATTTACCAACAAAGAGGGGTTATTTCGTGCCGTTCTCGACCGCTATATCGATCGTTTTGCCGCTAAGCATGAAGCACAGCTGTTTTGTGAAGAGAAAAGCGTGGAGTCTGCGCTGGCTGACTATTTTGCTGCCATCGCCAACTGCTTTACCAGCAAAGACACCCCGGCAGGCTGCTTCATGATCAACAACTGCACCACCCTCTCCCCAGATTCAGGAGATATCGCCAATACGTTGAAATCACGCCATGCGATGCAAGAGCGCACTTTGCAGCAGTTTTTATGTCAACGACAAGCGCGCGGGGAAATCCCGACCCACTGTGACGTGACACATCTGGCAGAATTCCTTAATTGTATTATTCAGGGGATGTCGATCAGCGCACGCGAAGGTGCATCGCTGGAAAAACTAATGCAGATTGCCGGAACGACTTTGCGTTTATGGCCCGAACTGGTGAAATAAGTCGCAAAAAAAGCCCCTCAGCCTGAGCGAATGAGGGGCCAAATTGCAGAGTACAGCCTTGTTATACTTTGTTATTCAAAATCAGTTGCCCATTACTATCTAGCGGGATCTGCGTACCCGGATCGCGGTCCATGCGGATTTTGCCCTGCTGATCGCCAATCTTATAGGTCACATCATAACCGAGCATTTTTTCTGACTTGTCATACACCGTTTTACAACGCTGTTGCGTAGTCGTGTAAGTATCGCTTTCCTGGAGAGAGCCCTGGATCTGGTTACCGGCATATCCACCACCCAGCGCCCCCACAACAGTGGCGACATCTTTACCGCGACCACCGCCAAACTGATGCCCTATCACGCCGCCAGCAACAGCGCCGAGCACCGACCCGGTAATGCGATTTTCATCCTGCACCGGTCGACGATGGGTCACTGTGACGTTGCGACACTCCTGACGCGGTGTTTTAACCGTTTCCTTGATTGGGGTTGCAGAAACAACCTGAGCGTATTGCGGGCCACGTTCAAACACGTTCAGACTGGCCACTGCCGCTACGCCCAGCGCAGCTGCGACACCAATCCCGATACCCGCCAACATTGATTTATTCACGGGAACACCTCCTTCTTTGCAGTTATGCCAATCATGCAAGCGAAGGAGAAAAGCAGCTATCAGACAGAAGATGAAAAGCGCGGGAATGGCTGGAAATACTTAATGATTCGGAGGAGTCTGAAGGAATGCCTGATGCGACGCTTAACGCGTCTTATCAGGCCTACCGCTCGTACCATTTGTCTAGGGCGGATGAGGCGTTTATGCCACATCCGCCAGTGTACGTCGATTAATGCAACTTCAAACGCGGACGGATAACGCGGTTAATACTCCCCACCAGCATCATTAATCCGGTTTTAAAGTAACCATGCAGCGCAATCTGATGCATTCGGTATAGCGAGATATATACAAAGCGCGCAATTCGTCCTTCAATCATCATTGAGCCGCGCGTCAAGTTACCCATCAGGCTACCAACGGTGGAGAAGTTCGACAGCGATACCAGTGAACCATGATCTTTATACTGATAATTTTTCAGCGGCTTACCGTTTATCTGCGCCAGAATATTGTTCATTGCGCAAGTCGCCATCTGGTGTGCAGCCTGAGCACGCGGCGGAACAAAGCCCCCTTCCGGACGCGTGCATGACGCGCAGTCGCCAATAGCGTAAATGTCTGGATCGCGGGTGGTTTGCAGCGTCGGTTCCACCACCAGCTGGTTGATACGGTTAGTTTCAAGACCACCGATATCTTTCAGGAAGTCTGGCGCTTTGATCCCGGCTGCCCACACCATCAGATCAGCCTCAATATATTCACCATCTTTAGTGTGCAGGCCGCCTTCATCAGCACTGGTGACCATGGTTTGCGTCAGCACGCGAACGCCAAGTTTCGTTAACTCACTATGGGCCGCAGCAGAGATGCGTGGCGGTAATGCAGGCAAAATACGTTCTCCCGCTTCTACTAGCGTTACGTTCAGGGCTTCGTTGGTCAGACCTTTATAACCGTAGCTGTGCAGTTGCTTGACCGCGTTATGCAACTCAGCGGAGAGTTCTACACCCGTCGCGCCGCCACCGACAATCGCAATGTTCACTTTGCCATTCGCGCCCAGGTTGGCGGAGTATTTCAGGAACAGATTCAGCATCTCCTGGTGGAAGCGACGCGCCTGGTGCGGGTTATCGAGGAAAATGCAGTTCTCTTTGACGCCTGGCGTATTGAAATCGTTAGAGGTGCTACCCAGCGCCATGACCAGGGTGTCATAGGCGATTTTACGTTCCGGAACCAGCAGTTCACCTTTCTCGTCGCGTAGTTCTGCAATAGTGATTGTTTTCGCTTCACGATCAATATCAATGACGGAACCCAACTGGAACTGGAAACCATGATTGCGCGCATGGGCCAGATAGCTCAACGCATCGACGCCTTCATCAAGCGAGCCAGTCGCCACTTCGTGCAGCAGCGGTTTCCACAGGTGGCTGTGGTTACGATCGACCAGCGTAATTTTGGCTTTTTTCTTACGTCCCAGCTTATGCCCCAGCTGTGTTGCCATTTCCAGCCCACCAGCACCGCCGCCGACAATCACAATCTTTTTCAATGGCGTAGTCAACGTGACCCCCTTAAATTTATTAACCAATTGTTAATTAATGGTTATTAACATAGCTCTTAATTAACAACAGGTTACAGCAATGAAAATGTTCTTCGCTATTGAGAATAACATGAATGGTGCATTGGTCATACCAAAATTGATGTTAATCAAGTTTTGTTGCTGAAAAGATAGGCGACTTTACCGGGTAAGATCAAAAAATAGAGTTTATTGTTTATTATTTGAGCGAATTTGTGAGAGTGATATAGAGTGAGGGGTGTATGCAGGGCGTTCGGTAGGCCTGATAAGAGGCGCATCAGGCATTGGTGCTCGACTGTCGGATGCGGCGTAAACGCCTTATCCGACTTACAGAATTCGGAGCGCATCAGGTACCGGCAAGGTTACCTGATGCGACGAGGGCATTTACCCGAGGGTTTTGAACGCTTTAATGCGCTGCAAATGCGGGGAGATATTCTTGAATTTGTGCGTCTGCTCTTCGTCCCAGACAATCTCGTAATAATGATGCAACTCTTCAGATGTCCGCTGGCTGTTAAGCGCTTCATCATTACGCGACAAAATCACCAGGCAACGATCGCGATTCTTCTCGCGGAAGTTGGTCACACACTTAGTGGCAATATCGGCATACTCTTCCGGGCGATCAATCTTGCCTTCCATGTTCTCATAAGGGAACAAATTAGGGTTGAAGATCACCTGGCGGATATCGCAAAGAAAACCAATCCGTTCCGCCCAGTATCCGCCCAGACCAACGCCGCAAATCAGCGGACGCTCGTCGACGTTCAGTTGCAACATTTTGTCCACTTCTTTAAGCAGATGCTGCATATCATGTTTCGGATGCCGCGTACTGTAGCTTATCAAGCGTACATCCGGGTCAATAAACTGCAATTGTAAGACTTTCTCGTGGTTACCCGGACTGTTAGAGTCAAAACCGTGTAAATAGATAATCATCGCTTCCTCACATAAGCCAGGGTTAGTGACCTGCTTTCTCTTCCTGCCAGCGTTCATGTAACTGATTCAGACGGGTGCTGCTCGCCTTCCAGCGAGCCGAGTCCATCAGTTCCTGTCGCGAAAATGAACCTTTATGATACAAACGTGTAACACGTTCTGCCTTGATCGGTGACAGATTATCTAACACGCTGACGGCCCCTTTACGATTATTGCAGACCAGGATCATATCGCAACCTGCGTCCAGTGATGCCTGCCCGCGTTCGGCATAACTGCCCATAATCGCGGCACCTTCCATCGATAAATCGTCAGAGAAAATTACACCGTCAAAACACAGTTCCTGACGCAAAACGGTTTTCAGCCAGTAGGAAGAACCGCTCGCCGGACGCGGATCAACATCACTGTAGATCACATGCGCAGGCATAATGGCGTCGAGTTTATTTTCGCGGATTAACGTGCTGAAAACGACATATCTTTGGCACGAATTTCCGCTTGCGGGCGTGGGTCGCACGGCGTCTCTTTGTGTGAATCTGCAGTTACTGCACCGTGTCCTGGGAAGTGTTTCCCGGTCGTTTTCATTCCGGCTTCATGCATCCCATCAATAAACCGACTGGCGATTGCCAGGGCTTTTTCTGGGTCGGCATGATAAGAACGCTCGCCAATCGCCGCGCTGATATGTCCTACATCCAGCACTGGCGCAAAGCTGATATCAATATCCATAGCGATCATTTCGCTGGCCATCAGCCAACCCGCCTCTTGCGCCAGTTTGCCGCCCTCTTCCATTCCCAACAGCGCAGCAAAGGATTGTGCTGCCGGTAAGCGGGTAAAACCTTCGCGAAAACGCTGCACGCGTCCACCTTCCTGATCTACCGCCACCACCAGATGATTGCGCGATGCTGCGCGGATCTGGCGCACCAGTTCACGTAACTGGGCAGGATCATGATAGTTACGCGTAAAGAGAATCAGCCCTCCCACCAGCGGATGCGCCAGTATTTCACGCTCTTCCGCGTCCAGTTCGTAACCTTCGACATCCAACATTACTGGACCCACACTGCTCTCCTTATTGTTTTATTAATAGCTGCCGCCAGGTGTCATCGGCCAGCCTGATAAATTGTTGATCGCCGGTTTGTCGCCAGCGGTACTCAAACCACCCTGCTTTGAGCATCAGCAGCCAGGGAAACCATCGCCTGACCTGACGCCATAATTGCGCCGGATAAATCTTCGCGCGAGTGGCATAGTCATTGACCAATTGCCGGTGCTGTTCAGTATTTTCCACCCACACCGCCGCCAGTTCCAGCGCGGTATCACCATCTCCGGCATACTCCCAGTCGATGAGTTTTAACCCTGATGCGCTATGCACTAAATTTCCGGCGTGGACATCCATATGCAATGGACTTAAGCGTAAAGGTCGTGGTTCCCGCGCTTTGCGCAGACGTTTTAACATTCGCAGCCAACCCACAGTCCGCCGCGCCGGATCGCTTTGCTGCCAGTACAGTTCCAGTAACGGCAACAGCATTATTCGCCAGCCAAAACGTGGTTGTTGATGTAGATAATACAGCAAGCCTGCCAGTTCGTTGGTATCCGGCAAATACGTTTTTACCGCGCCGGGCAGATAGTCGACTACCATCCAGTCACGGAGATATAAATGCGGCTTCGGTGCAATGCTTGCGGGTAGTTGTGATAAAGCCCGATACTGGCGCAAGAACGCGGACTGCGGCGCATCAGGATCGTGCGGCTGACGCACAACAAAACGCTGGCCCTGATGTTCAATGAGAAAACTACCGCCACTAAGCCCACTATTAAACGTCGTGACGGGATGAAACTGCGGGAAAAAGCGCGACAGCAATTCGTCGCGCGTGATGGGATTATTACTGCGAAACGGCACCTTTACCTGACCAGATAATTTCGCCCGTCTGCACCAGCATCAGCTGCATTTGTAGGGTCGGAGCGTTAACGTTGCCAGAGGCGCTGGAGTACAGCACGTAATGAGCGCCGACATTGCGGGCAATGCCTATGGCTTTACTACGGGTGCCTAAACTGTCCTGCGGCGACAAACCTAACTGTTGCTTAGCCATCGACAGTTGCTGGGCGGAAACCAGGGTAAATTTCCCGTTATTAGCCAGCGCATTTCGCAGCGTTTCGGTCGCTTCTGCGGCATTCAGCGAACCGTTAGTACGGTTGTTAACGCTATCAACCAGCAGGACGCTACCCGCAGTCACCCCGTCAGCCCCAAGCATCTTACTGACCATCGGCTGCATTGCGCCATTCCAGTCATAATGGCGAATATGCGGCGCAGGCGTGCCGTTCGATCTTCGTGCTCAATTGGGCCTGGCTGCTGCGGGATCGTCGGCACCGAGGGCACTGTGGGGACAGGCTGTTGTGGCTCGGCTGGTTGTTCCGGCGCTGGTTTCACTTCTTCTACCGGTGCAGGTTCACGTTGCCCCACACACCCGGCGAGAAACATCGCCAGCGCGGTAATCAAGGCGTAGCGACTCATTTTTGTCATCAAGATTCACCCCTTACAAATATAGATAAAGTCTGACTTTGTGCGCCCCCAGAAAATTGGCGCTGCCGTACAGCGTTACCGCCGAATGTGCGGGAATGGTAACGCTGCGTGGCCTTTCCAGAGGATGCATCTCCAGCCCTCTGGCGTCATACCAGTAAAAACGATAATGAACGGTAACGGGTTTTTGCCTTTCGTTATAAAGCGTTGAGGATGCTGAAGGTTGAATATCAGACGTCGAAAGGACGGGCTTTTCTGCACTGATGCCCGCAGCCAATAAAGATGACTCCATCACCAGCGATTGCTCATCATTCACCGGAATTTCCGGATGTGAACGACAGCCCACCAGCAGTAACAACACCAGAGACACCAGCCCAAAGCATCCTTTTCTCATCGTTACAGACCTTTATGCGCCAGCATTGGTCCCAGCGGACGGCCACCCAACAAGTGCATATGGATGTGGTAAACCTCTTGTCCGCCATGGCGGTTGGTATTCATGATCAGACGATAGCCATCTTCGGCAATACCTTCTTGCTCAGCAATTTTTGCCGCTACGGTGATCATGCGTCCCAGCGCCTGCTCATGCTCAGCTGAGACGTCGTTCACAGTCGGAATGAGGATATTCGGAATGATCAGAATATGCGTTGGCGCTTGCGGCGAAATATCGCGAAACGCCGTTACCAGATCATCCTGGTAGACGATATCGGAGGGGATCTCACGACGAATAATTTTGCTGAATATAGTTTCTTCTGCCACGACATTTTCCTTTTTCAAATAGCCATGCGTTGCGCCATGCTACGCCGCGCCACACTGCGAGTATAGAGTATGGTCGAGTTAAACCTGCTCTTTCAACCTTAACTCACGATTTCTTAAGCAAAAAATCGTTTTGCTGCCGTATATATCGCCATTATTCCCATTTCTGCCTGCGAATGCGCTGAAAAGACATTCTCTGTTTGGTTTACACGACAAATATGAATGCGTATATTTCTCATTTGCATTTACAAACAAAATTATTCGCACACTAAATATAATCGCTCATCACCCTCCTCCGGCATGAGCCTGACGACAACATAAACCATGAGATTTCAAATGCTTTCAACACAATTTAACAGGGATAATCAATATCAAGCCATCACCAAACCGTCACTACTTGCCGGTTGCATAGCACTGGCACTATTACCTTCTGCCGCTTTTGCTGCACCAGCCACTGAAGAAACGGTGATTGTTGAGGGTTCAGCCACAGCTCCAGATGATGGCGAAAATGATTACAGCGTAACGTCTACCTCTGCGGGTACCAAAATGCAGATGACTCAACGTGATATTCCTCAGTCGGTCACTATTATTAGCCAGCAGCGGATGGAAGATCAGCAGTTACAAACGCTGGGCGAAGTGATGGAAAACACGCTGGGGATCAGCAAAAGTCAGGCGGATTCCGATCGTGCTCTTTATTATTCCCGCGGATTCCAGATCGATAACTATATGGTTGATGGTATCCCCACCTATTTTGAATCGCGCTGGAATCTGGGCGATGCACTTTCTGATATGGCACTGTTTGAACGCGTAGAAGTAGTGCGTGGCGCGACAGGACTCATGACCGGGACGGGTAATCCATCTGCGGCAATTGATATGGTTCGAAAACACGCGACCAGTCGTGAATTTAAAGGCGATGTCTCGGCGGAATACGGTAGCTGGAACAAAGAACGGTATGTGGCGGATTTACAAAGCCCACTCACCGAAGACGGTAAAATCCGCGCGCGAATTGTCGGCGGCTACCAGAATAACGACTCATGGCTGGACCGCTACAACAGTGAAAAGACCTTCTTCTCCGGCATTGTCGATGCTGATTTAGGCGATCTTACGACGCTTTCAGCCGGTTACGAATATCAGCGCATTGATGTTAATAGCCCTACCTGGGGCGGTTTACCGCGCTGGAATACTGATGGCAGCAGCAACAGTTACGATCGTGCACGCAGTACCGCACCTGACTGGGCGTACAACGATAAAGAGATCAACAAGGTCTTTATGACCCTGAAGCAGCGGTTTGCTGATACCTGGCAAGCGACACTGAATGCCACCCACTCTGAAGTCGAATTTGACAGCAAAATGATGTATGTCGATGCCTATGTAAACAAAGCGGATGGTATGCTGGTTGGGCCATACAGTAATTATGGACCTGGCTTTGATTATGTCGGCGGCACCGGTTGGAACAGTGGCAAACGTAAAGTTGATGCGCTGGATTTGTTCGCTGACGGTAGTTATGAATTGTTTGGTCGTCAGCACAATCTAATGTTTGGTGGCAGTTACAGCAAACAAAACAATCGTTACTTCAGTTCATGGGCCAACATCTTCCCGGATGAAATTGGCAGTTTCTACAACTTTAATGGCAATTTCCCACAAACCGACTGGTCACCACAGAGCCTGGCACAGGACGATACCACACATATGAAATCGTTATATGCTGCCACTCGAGTCACCCTTGCCGATCCGCTGCATCAGATCCTCGGCGCACGTTATACCAACTGGCGGGTTGATACGCTGACTTACAGCATGGAGAAAAACCACACCACGCCTTACGCTGGTCTGGTGTTTGACATCAATGACAACTGGTCGACCTACGCCAGCTATACCTCTATTTTCCAGCCGCAAAATGATCGTGACAGTTCAGGCAAATATCTGGCTCCAATCACCGGTAACAACTACGAGCTGGGTCTGAAATCGGACTGGATGAATAGCCGTCTGACCACCACGTTAGCCATCTTCCGTATTGAGCAGGATAATGTCGCTCAGTCCACCGGTACACCTATCCCCGGCAGCAACGGCGAAACCGCCTATAAAGCGGTGGATGGGACAGTCAGTAAAGGGGTGGAATTTGAACTCAACGGCGCAATTACCGACAACTGGCAGCTGACATTTGGCGCAACGCGCTATATTGCAGAGGATAACGAAGGAAACGCCGTTAATCCTAATCTGCCACGCACCACGGTTAAAATGTTCACCAGCTATCGGTTGCCTGTCATGCCAGAGTTGACAGTCGGCGGTGGTGTTAACTGGCAAAATCGCGTGTATACCGACACCGTGACACCGTGACACCGTATGGCACCTTCCGCGCCGAGCAAGGTAGCTACGCGCTGGTGGATCTCTTCACCCGCTACCAGGTGACGAAAAACTTCTCGTTACAGGGGAACGTCAATAACCTGTTCGACAAAACCTACGATACCAACATGGAAGGTTCTATCGTCTACGGCGCACCGCGTAATTTCAGCATTACCGGCACGTATCAATTCTGAATAACACCTGTAAAAAAGGCAGCCATCTGGCAGCCTTAGTCTCCCCAACGTCTTACGGATTAGTGGTTACGGATGTACTCATCCATCTCGGTTTTCAGGTTATCGGATTTAGTACCGAAAATCGCCTGAACACCAGAACCCGCAACCACTACGCCCGCTGCGCCCAGTTTCTTCAGGCCAGCCTGATCCACTTTAGACACATCAGCAACGCTGACGCGCAGACGGGTAATACATGCGTCGAGGTTAGTAATGTTTTCTTTACCACCAAATGCAGCAACCAGAGCCGGTGCCATTTCGCTGGTACCTGTTGCTTTTGCATCTTCAGTCGCGTCTTCACGACCCGGCGTTTTCAGATCCAGTGCTTTAATCAGCACGCGGAAGATGGTGTAGTAAACAATCGCATAACCGATACCGACGATCGGGAACAGCCACAGTTTGCTGCTGTTACCAGACAGAACGATAAAGTCGATCAGACCGTGCGAGAACGACGTACCGTCACGCATCCCCAGAAGAATACAGATTGGGAATGCCAGGCCTGCCAGAATCGCGTGGATGATGTACAGGATCGGCGCAACGAACATGAAGAAGAACTCGATCGGCTCGGTGATACCGGTCAGGAACGAGGTCAGCGCCGCGGAGATCATAATACCGCCCACTTTCGCGCGGTTTTCTGGTTTAGCAGAGTGCCAGATAGCAATTGCGGCAGCTGGCAGACCGTACATTTTGAACAGGAAGCCACCAGACAGTTTACCCGCAGTCGGGTCACCCGCCATATAACGCGGAATGTCGCCGTGGAAAACCTGACCTGCTGCGTTGGTGTATTCACCAATCTGCATCTGGAAAGGTACGTTCCAGATGTGGTGCAGACCAAACGGTACCAGGCAACGTTCGATGAAACCGTAAATGCCAAACGCAACTACCGGGTTCTGGTAAGCAGCCCACTGAGAGAAGGTCTGGATTGCAGAACCAATCGGCGGCCAAATGAAGGACAGCACAACGCCAGTAAAGATGGCAGCCAGGCCAGAAATGATCGGCACAAAGCGTTTACCGGCAAAGAAGCCAAGATACTCAGGCAGCTTAATACGGTAGAAACGGTTAAACATGTACGCTGCGATCGCACCGGAGATAATCCCTCCGAGTACGCCAGTATCCGCCAGGTGTTTAGAGGCGATTTCTTCAGCAGGTAAATGCAGTACCAGTGGCGCAACCACGGCCATGGTTTTAACCATGATGCCATAGGCAACAACTGCGGCCAGCGCGGATACGCCATCGTTATTGGTAAAGCCGAGGGCGACACCGATCGCAAAAATCAGTGGCATGTTTGCAAAGACGGAACCGCCTGCTTCTGCCATAACATGCGATACAACGGCGGGCAGCCAGCTGAAATTCGCGGAACCGACGCCCAGCAGAATACCTGCGATAGGTAGTACGGATACCGGCAGCATCAGCGATTTACCGACCTTTTGCAGGTTAGCAAATGCATTCTTAAACATAATTGAGAGTGCTCCTGAGTATGGGTGCTTTTTTTACGTTCTCACGCGTGGCAAGGGGGGAGAGCCTCGCCGTGTACAGGGCATCTAAGCGCCCTTTATTTATTACACAGAGTAAAATAATTCAGTGCCAATTTGTTTGACGGCTATCACGTTTCAACTTCAGATCATTGGAGAAGTTGCACATTTTGACAAAACATATGTCACAATATTTCAAACGCGGTTATTCACCGCCCAATTTTCGGCGGTGAACTTTACTCGTTTTAGCCATTAATTACGAGCTTTAAAAAAACTCATTCAACGGATGGATTGAAGGCGGGAAGCGTCGATGTGAAACAGACGGGCGAAGTTATCGGTGGTTACCTGCGCCAGTTCTTCAACGGCAACACCTTTCAACACAGCCATGTATTCTGCAACGTCACGAACCATCGCAGGTTGATTCTCTTTTCCTCGATGCGGTACCGGCGCAAGGTAAGGTGAGTCAGTTTCCACCAGTAATCGATCCAGGGGGACATAACGCGCAGCATCGCGCAGTTGCTCCGCATTACGGAAGGTCACAATGCCGGAAAAGGAGATGTAAAATCCGAGATCCAGTAATTTACCCGCCGTTTCTCTGTCCTCTGTAAAACAGTGTAGTACGCCACCGCAATCCGTCACTTTTTCTTCGCGCAGAATTGCCAGCGTATCGGCACGGGCGTCACGGGTATGGACGATAACCGGCTTGTTCAGTTCACGACCAATCTGGATATGATGGATGAAGGACTCTTGCTGACGTACTTTAGTTTCCGGTGTGTAATAATAATCCAGCCCGGTTTCACCCAGCGCTACAACACCCTCTTCTGCCGCCAGACGACGTAAATCTTCTACATCGTAGGGATCATTCTGGTTGAGTGGATGCACGCCACAAGAAAATACGACGTTGTCACGTTCGCCTACCAGATCCCGCATATGTAAATAACCCGTTAATGTTGTGGCGACTGCCAGACAAAATTTCACATCGCGTGCGGCGGCTTTCGCCAGAACGTCATCCACGTCCTTATGCAAAGATTCATAATCCAGACCATCGAGATGGCAGTGTGAGTCGACTAAAAACATGATGTCTCTCTTAAAGATGAGGAACCGGTAGCACAACGCCCGGTTGCAGGTAATGCTCAATACGCAGTAAAAGATCGGTGATGAGAAGCTCGCGGTTGATGCCTGTGACAGACATTAACTGTTCACGAATGTGGCAAACATCCCCCAGTATAGCCTGCAGGCGCGAGGGAGAAAGATGGTTTGCCAGTTCGGCGACCAGGCCCGGCACATCAACATTGGTCACCTGTGCAGCGCCATGATGGCGTTTTAGCGCATCCATCAGCAACGTTGCCAGCCAGTGTAAACGCGCCGGAGCTTGTTCATGATTAAGGGCCGCCAGCAGCGAATACCAGTCGCCCGATGGTACGCTATATGCCAACGCCTGACACAATGTTTCACGAGCCTGCCAGTTATCTCCCTGAAACAACGCCAGTGCCGCGCCAGGCGAACCGGCACTTAAGCGCAATGCGGCAAGTAATGCATCCTGTGACATTGTCACTTCGCGTGAAAGCCAGGTCACGGCGTACTGTTCCGGCGGCGGCGCAAGGTAATGTAACCGACAACGACTACGTAATGTTGCCAGTAAACGTTCAGGCTCGCGGGTAGCCAGGAAAAACCAGGTTTCTGCTGGTGGCTCTTCAAGCGTTTTCAGCAATGCGTTAGCCGCGGCGTCGGTCAGTAAGGCAGCATCGGTTACCCAGACAACTTTCGCACCACCTAGGCGTGCGTGCTCATTCAGCTTTTCGGTGACCTCACGTACCGCATCAATGCCCAGCGTATTTTTCCCTTTTTCGGGAGCCAGGGTGTAGTAATCGGGATGCGTGCCAGCCTGCATCAACTGACATCCACGACAGTGACCGCAACTTTTGTGGCCCTGCGGTTGTTGGCAGAGTAAATAACGGCTCAGGGCGTAGATTAAAGCATCATCGCCCATGCCCGGTAACGCCTGAATGAGTAGCGCATGGTGACCTCTTCCGGCCTGATAGCTGGCTACCAGTTTTTCGAAATCAGGTCGTAACCATGGATACCATCTCATGCGTCCAACTCCTTCACCCAGTGGGTCACGGTAGTGCGGATTGCATCCATCACGGCCTCCAGCGGCTGGGTGGCATCAATGGTATGAATACTTTTATCTTGTGCAGCCAGTTCCAGATAGCGGGCGCGGGTGCGATTAAAGAAATCGAAAGACTCTTGCTCAATACGATCCAGCTCGCCGCGCGCACGCGCGCGTTTTAAGCCAACTTCCGGGGTAACATCGAGATAGAGCGTTAAGTCGGGGCGAAAATCCCCGAGAACAGCATCACGCAGTGTTGCCAGCATATGTTGGTCAATACCACGTCCTCCGCCCTGATACGCCTGAGTGGAGAGATCGTGGCGATCGCCAATCACCCAGGTGCCGTTAGCCAGAGCTGGTTTGATGACCGTTTCTACCAGTTGAACGCGCGCGGCATAAAACATCAGAACTTCGGCTTTATCGGTAATGACTTCATCGCCTACCGATTTGATATCCAGCACCAGGCTTCTTAACTTTTCGGCAAGTTGCGTACCGCCAGGTTCCCGAGTGAAAACCATGTCGCGGATACCCAGTTGCTCAAGCGTCTCAACCACCACATTACGCGCGGTAGTTTTGCCTGCGCCTTCCAGCCCCTCAATGACGATATACTTACTGCGCATTTTTTTCCTTAAGCACTTTCAGATAATCCTGCACAGACTTGTTATGGCTGGCAAGATTGGTATTAAACGTGTGACCACCTTTACCATCGGCCACAAAATAGAGATACGGCGTTTTTGCCGGATGCGCAGCAGCCTTCAGCGAATCCGCCCCCGGCGTAGCTATCGCACCTGGCGGCAAACCGGTAATGGTATAGGTGTTATACGCTGTCGGCGTTTCCAGGTCTGCACGAGAAAGTTTGCCATTATAACGCTCTCCCATCCCGTAAATCACGGTTGGGTCGGTCTGCAGGCGCATACCAATGCGTAAACGGTTGATAAATACCGAGGCAACCTGATCGCGTTCACTGGCAACGGCGGTTTCTTTTTCGATAATTGATGCCATCGTCACCAGCTGGTTTTTATCTTTATAAGGCAGACCGTCCGCACGCCCTTCCCAGGCGCTATCGACCGCTTTCACCATTTTCTTGTGCGCTCGCTTGAGTAACGCGACATCGGTGGTATTGGCGGTATACATCCAGGTGTCTGGCCAGAACCAACCTTCAATCCACTCCGGGTTTTCCAGTTCAAGTGCCTGCGCTACGGTGGCGTACTTATCGTCACTCAGCGTGTGCTTGATATACGGAGCCTCACGCAATTGCTTGAGGTAGTCGCTCAGACGCATCCCTTCTACCAGTCGCAGCGGGAACTGTGCTTCTTTACCGCTTTCCAGCAATTTCAGCATCTCGCGCACGGTCATCTGCGGTGTAAAGCGGTAGTCCCGGCTTTAAAGTGAGAAAGATCCGGTTCGATACGCAGCAACCATTGAAAAACCCGTGGGCGATTGATGATCTTATCGGCATAAAGCTGTTCACCAAGCGCCAGACGTCCGGTCCCTGGCTTCAGGGTAAATATCGTCTCTTCTTTGATAAGCAATTTGCTGTCGGCAAGATGGCGAACCTTCCAGACGCCCACACCAGCGGCGATACCCAGTACCACCAGCAATAACAAGATAATCAATAACACTTTTTTCATGACTAATTCGGGCGCTCACAAAGTGGGGCTAAATATTCATATAACGTTGCTGACGAAAAGGAGACATCGCCACAGGCACGTACGGGCATCACTGGCATTAACGCATTACAAATAACCATCTCATCTGCCTGCAACGCCTCTTCCAGAGAGGCTTGCACTTCGACAAGCTGATAAGAGGATTGTGCCAGCAAACGGATACAGAATTGTCGCATAATGCCGTTAACACCTGCCTGATCCAGTCGCGGCGTATAAACTACATTGCTCTTCCGCCAGAACAAATTAGCCGCACAGCATTCCGTAACCCACCCTTCGCTGTCAAGGACCAGCGCCTCATCAGCGTTTGTCTGCTCAAGATGAGAGCGGATCAATACTTGCTCAAGCCGATTAAGATGTTTAATACCTGCAAGATGGGGATTGCGCCCCAGCCGCACCGGGCTTAGCGCCAACGTCATCCCTTCGTTACGCAAACGGTCGTAATGTGCAGGATAAACCGTAATGGAGAGAATCCGCGTTGCCGGTCCACTGTTCAATGTGCTGTACCCTCGCCCGCCACTACCGCGACTGATCACGACTTTCAGCACACCATTTTGCTGTTCTGCTGCCAGCGTTTTCATCTCTTGTTCAAGCTGAGGCCAGAAGTCACAGAAAATCATCAACCGCTGACAAGCATCCTGTAGTCGCTGGATATGCGCCGATAACAAACTGACTTTACCGTCGATAACTCTGGCGGTGGTAAAACAACCATCACCAAACTGCGTTGCCCGATCGCTTACTGCCAGCGATTCCTGCTTATGACCGTTAATTAAGAACATACCGGCTCCTTATCAGAGAATTGTTAGTGTGGCAGCATGTTCACTACGGAACAAGTCGGAATAAAAGCTAAGAAAAAAGGCCCGCAAGCGGACCTTTTATATGGGTGGGAAATGACAACTTAGATCTTTTTAAAGATCAAAGAACCATTAGTGCCACCGAAGCCGAAGGAGTTACACAGCGTGTATTCCATTCCGCTGACCTGACGTGCTTCATGCGGTACGAAATCCAGATCGCAACCTTCATCCAGGTTATCCAGGTTGATGGTTGGCGGAACAGCCTGATCGCGCAGCGCCAGGATGGAGTAGATAGACTCTACTGCCCCCGCCGCACCTAACAGGTGACCGGTCATAGATTTCGTGGAGCTTACCAACACACGGCTTGCAGCTTCACCGAAGATGGCTTTCACCGCCTGCGCTTCAGCTTTATCGCCAGCCGGCGTAGAAGTACCGTGCGCGTTAACGTAGCCAATCTGACTCGCTTCAATGCCTGCATCACGCAGAGCATTTGCCATTGCCAGAGCTGCGCCTGCGCCATTTTCTGGCGGTGACGTCATATGATAAGCATCGCTGCTCATACCAAAGCCGACGAGTTCAGCGTAAATTTTCGCACCGCGTTTTTTCGCGTGTTCGTACTCTTCTAGTACCAGCATACCGGCACCATCGCCCAGTACGAAGCCATCACGCTCTTTATCCCACGGGCGGCTCGCCGCTTGCGGGTTATCATTGCGGGTAGATAATGCACGTGCCGCGCCAAAACCACCAACGCCCAGCGGCGTACTGGCTTTCTCTGCGCCACCTGCAACCATCACGTCAGCATCGCCATACGCGATAATACGCGCAGCATGACCAATGTTGTGCACGCCGGAAGTACAGGCGGTCGCGATAGAGATGCTTGGGCCACGCAGGCCATACATGATAGTCAGATGACCTGCCACCATGTTCACAATCGTTGACGGAACGAAGAATGGGCTGATCTTACGTGGACCACCGTTCATCAGAGATGTGTGGTTTTCTTCGATCAGTCCGAGGCCGCCAATCCCGGAGCCAATTGCGGCACCAATGCGGGTTGCGTTCTCTTCCGTTATTTCAAGGCCAGAATCCTGCATGGCCTGAACGCCAGCGACAATTCCATATTGAATGAAGGCATCCATCTTGCGCTGTTCTTTGCGCGAGATAATGTCCTCACAGTTAAAATCCTTTACTAAGCCAGCAAATTTCGTTGCATAGGCGCTAGTATCGAAATGGTCGATTAGGCTGATGCCACTCTGACCGGCAAGCAGAGCTTTCCAGGTAGACTCTACGGTATTGCCGACAGGAGACAACATGCCCAGTCCGGTCACAACTACACGACGCTTAGACACGTTTGTCCTCCAGGGAGGGAAAAAATGATTCTAGTGGGACAAAAAGATAAAACTCAGGCGGTCGAACGACCGCCTGGAGATGTTCACTTACGCCTGGTGGCCGTTGATGTAATCAATGGCAGCCTGAACGGTGGTGATTTTCTCAGCTTCTTCGTCCGGAATCTCAGTATCAAACTCTTCTTCCAGAGCCATTACCAGCTCAACGGTGTCAAGAGAATCCGCGCCCAGGTCTTCAACGAAAGAAGCATTGTTGGTAACTTCTTCCTGCTTAACGCCCAGCTGTTCGCCGATAATTTTCTTAACGCGTTCTTCGATAGTGCTCATACTCTTAAATTTCCTATCAAAACTCGCTTTCGCGATGGTTTTCGTAGTGTATAAAATGTTGAAAAATTTGCAACTAAATCCCGGCAGGTCTTACCACGATTTTACGTTATTTTGAGGCCTTACCCCCCAATAACGCAAATCATTTTGCACTAATTATTACTCATAACCACGCAGACTGCGCGCAACATGAGCATTTTGTGCAAATCGCGGTCAGACCATGTACATCCCGCCGTTCACATGCAAAGTTTCACCCGTGATGTAAGCTGCTTCGTCGGATGCCAGGAATGCAACCGCGTTGGCGATTTCCTGTGCGCCGCCGAGGCGACCCGCAGGAACCTGCGCCAGGATACCCGCACGCTGGTCATCGCTCAGCGCACGTGTCATGTCCGTTTCAATAAAGCCCGGAGCAACAACGTTTACAGTAATACCGCGTGACGCAACTTCGCGCGCCAGTGATTTACTGAAGCCGATCAAGCCCGCTTTCGCCGCAGCGTAGTTGGCCTGACCGCCATTTCCCATGGTACCAACCACAGAACCGATAGTGATAATACGACCATGACGCTTTTTCATCATAGCGCGCATTACCGCTTTTGACAGACGGAAAACAGATGAAAGGTTGGTTTCGATAATATCGTTCCACTCTTCATCTTTCATTCGCATTAACAGGTTATCACGAGTGATACCGGCATTATTGACCAGGATATCCACTTCACCAAATTCTGCGCGAATTTTTTCCAGAACAGATTCGATAGATGCCGGGTCGGTCACATTCAACATCAGACCTTTGCCGTTAGCACCTAAATAATCACTGATCGCCTGAGCGCCATTTTCACTGGTCGCAGTGCCAATAACTTTCGCGCCACGGGCTGCGAGCGTTTCAGCAATTGCGCGGCCAATTCCGCGGCTTGCACCGGTTACCAGTGCGATTTTTCCTTCAAAATTCATGATTTTCCTCTTTTAAAGCTCGAGCGCCGCTGCCATCGCTGAAGGTTCGTTCAGCGCCGAGGCGGTCAGGGTGTCGACAATGCGTTTCGTCAGGCCAGTTAGCACTTTGCCCGGGCCGACTTCATAGAGATGTTCTACGCCTTGCGCTGCCATGTACTCAACAGACTTCGTCCACTGAACCGGGTTATACAACTGACGTACCAGTGCGTCACGAATGGCATCACCATTGGTTTCGCATTTCACATCAACGTTATTCACAACAGGAACTGTTGGTGCGTTAAAGGTGATTTTCGCTAATTCTACTGCCAGTTTGTCGGCTGCTGGTTTCATCAGCGCACAGTGAGACGGTACGCTCACTGGTAACGGCAGCGCGCGTTTTGCGCCCGCAGCTTTACAGGCAGCGCCAGCACGCTCAACCGCCTCTTTATGACCGGCAATAACCACCTGTCCCGGAGAGTTAAAGTTTACCGGAGAAACGACCTGACCTTCTGCAGCTTCTTCACACGCTTTCGCAATAGACGCATCATCCAGACCGATGATTGCCGCCATAGCGCCCGTGCCTTCTGGTACGGCTTCTTGCATGAACTTGCCGCGCATCTCAACCAGACGCACCGCATCAGCGAAATCAATCACGCCAGCGCAAACCAACGCGGAGTATTCCCCCAGGCTGTGACCGGCCATCATTGCCGGTGCTTTACCGCCCTGCTGCTGCCATACGCGATACAGCGCAACAGATGCAGTCAACAGCGCTGGCTGGGTTTGCCAGGTTTTATTCAGTTCTTCAGCTGGCCCCTGCTGGGTCAGCGCCCACAGGTCGTAGCCCAGCGCCGCAGAAGCTTCAGCAAACGTTTCTTCGACAATTGGATAGCTCGCCGCCATATCAGCCAGCATTCCAACGGTTTGAGAACCCTGTCCAGGGAACACAAATGCAAATTGCGTCATGTTTTAATCCTTATCCTAGAAACGAACCAGCGCGGAGCCCCAGGTGAATCCACCGCCAAAGGCTTCAAGCAGAACCAACTGCCCCGGCTTAATGCGCCCGTCGCGTACAGCTTCATCCAGCGCGCACGGGACAGAGGCCGCAGAGGTATTACCGTGGCGATCCAGCGTCACCACGACATTGTCCATAGACATACCGAGTTTTTTCGCCGTTGCACTGATAATACGCAGGTTAGCCTGATGCGGAACCAGCCAGTCCAGTTGAGAACGGTCAAGATTATTCGCCGCCAGCGTCTCATCAACGATGTGCGCCAGTTCCGTTACCGCAACCTTGAAGACTTCGTTGCCCGCCATCGTCAGATGAATTGAATTCTCTGGATTCACGCGGTCGGCGTTTGGCAGCGTCAGCAATTCACCATAACTACCGTCGGCATGCAGATGGGTGGAGATGATTCCCGGCTCTTCAGAGGCAGCCAGCACCGCAGCGCCCGCGCCATCGCCAAAAATAATAATAGTCCCACGATCTGTTGGATCGCAGGTGCGCGCCAGTACATCGGAACCGACGACCAGAGCATACTTCACCGCCCCAGATTTCACGTATTGATCGGCTACGCTTAATGCATAGGTGAAACCTGCGCAGGCTGCTGCAACGTCAAATGCCGGGCAACCTTTAATGCCCAACATGCTTTGAATCTGACAAGCTGCGCTCGGGAAAGCGTGCGTAGCAGAAGTCGTTGCCACAACGATCAGGCCAATCTGGTCTTTCTCAATGCCCGCCATCTCAATTGCGCGTGTCGCCGCTTCAAAGCCCATGGTTGAAACGGTTTCGTTTGGCGCGGCAATGTGGCGTTCGCGGATACCGGTACGAGTGACAATCCACTCGTCAGAGGTGTCCACCATTTTTTCCAAATCGGCGTTTGTCCGCACTTGTTCGGGCAGATAGCTGCCAGTACCAATAATCTTCGTATACATGTACGCTCAGTCACTTTTCGGTTATATACCGTCACTTGCAAACTGCGAGTTCGCTGGCAGCGTCCTGCTACCGCAGAGTTCCGCTTTTGCCACCGTCCAGCAGCTCAAAACCAGCTGGGTATACAGATTCCAGGCGAGCGGCAATTCGCTGAGGAACTTGTCGCTGCACCGCCTGCACTGCCTGTTCAATCGCGACCGCAAAAGCTCGCTGATTGGCTGCACCATGACTTTTTATCACCGTGCCGCGCAATCCTAACAGACAGGCGCCGTTATACTGGTCGGGGTTGAGGTGACTGAATCGCCTCGTCAGGCTCTTTTGTAGCCAACGCTTTAATAACAGTAGCCACCACGACCGTTTTTTCCCTTCACCCTGAGATTTCAGCAGAGAAAGGAACATCCTGACAACACCTTCCATCGTCTTTAACGTGACATTTCCTGTAAAGCCGTCACAAACCAGCACATCTGTCTTGCCAGTTAACAACTCATTGGCTTCAAGATAGCCGATATAATTGATAGAAGGGATTGTTTTAAGCACCGCTGAGGCATCCCGAATACTGTCGAGACCCTTTACTTCTTCTTCACCAATATTGAGCAACGCCACGCGAGGATTGGGAATTTCCACCACCTCTTCAGCCAGAACTGAGCCCATAATGGCAAATTGCACCAACATTGTGCTGTCACAATCGACGTTGGCCCCTAAATCGAGGACCACCGTTTTGCCCTTTTGCTGATGTGGTAATACCGTCACCAGCGCCGGACGCTCAATCCCCTCCAAGGGCTTGAGTAATAATTTTGCCAGCCCCATCAGTGCCCCGGTATTACCGGCACTGACACAGGCTTGCGCTCGACCTTCTTTCACCAGCTCCAGGGTCATACGCATTGAACTCCCACGACTAGCGCGGATAGCTTGCGAAGGCCGGGCATCACTGGCGATAACTGACTGCGCAGGAATAATCTGCAGACGCGAACGTTGTTCAAAGTCAGCTTTAGCAAGTAATGGCGTGATGGCGTCGGGATTGCCGACTAAAAGAAGAGTGAGTTGCGAATTAGAATTCAGTGCCTGCAATGCTGCAGGCACTGTCACGGAAGGGCCAAAATCCCCTCCCATGACATCTAACGCCAGGGTTAGACGTGTCAAGGTATCGTCGCCGCCCGGTTTGGTCTTTCCCCAGTTGCCTGGGGAAAATCCTCACTAAGCTTCATCACGCAGACGCGTGATTACTTAGCGATGACCTTGCGGCCGCGGTAGTAACCGTCGGCAGTGATATGGTGACGCAGGTGTTTTTCACCAGAAGTTTTGTCTACAGACAGGCTGGTGACTGCGGTCAGCGCGTCATGGGAACGACGCATGCCACGTTTGGAACGGGTTGGTTTATTCTGTTGTACGGCCATGGACCTTACTCCTCAATTACGGTTTATCCCCGATCCAACGGGGAGCACCAATTACTTACGCTTTAAGCTGGCTAATACGGCAAATGGGTTTGGCTTTTGCACTTCTTCAGGCAGTTCACCAAAGACCATGTCCGCTTCGGACACTTCACAGTGTTCAGAATCATGCACCGGAACTACCGGCAAGGCGAGGATGATTTCATCTTCAACCATTGCAAGCAGATCGATTTCACCGAATTCGTTAACCTCAATCGGTTCATACGCTTCCGGCAGTGCTTCAGCCTGTTCGTCTGAACGCACAGGACTAAAACAATACGTTGTGTAGACCTGATGAGTAAACGGCTTCCCGCAACGCTGACACTCGAGCGTTACCGTCACCTTCGCATCGCCGTTTAACACTGCGAGACGTTGGTTATCGATAGCGCACGACATGGAGCATTCCACATCACTGTCCACACTGACCACGGATTCGGCGACGCGCTCAACCTGATCAGGGGTATAGATACCCTGGTAATCAAGGCGTTTTTGAGCCGTACGAACCGGATCGAGAGTCAGGGGTAATTTTACCTTTTGCATAGGGCGCGCATATTAACTTTGTAACGTCATAGAGTCAAAGAAAAAGGCAGCCTGTGGTTGCCTTTTGCCAATAATTCGCACACATTGCGGGTTACTGCTTTATTTTCGTTCAGTGCTGATAACGAACATCAACCTGCAAAACGAAGCGCATAGTTTAAAATGGCTATCATCAATACGCTATATCTGATGGAAAAAAATATGCCTAAACTTATTTTAGCCTCCACCTCGCCATGGCGTCGCGCTCTTCTGGAAAAACTGCAAATCTCTTTTGAATGTGCAGCACCAGAGGTCGACGAAACCCCACGCAGCGACGAATCACCGCGACAGTTGGTGCTTCGACTGGCACAAGAAAAAGCGCAATCTCTGGCGTCACGTTATCCGGATCATTTAATTATTGGTTCAGACCAGGTATGTGTTCTTGATGGCGAAATCACCGGTAAACCGTTAACGGAAGAAAATGCCCGTCTGCAATTACGCAAAGCCAGCGGCAATATCGTCACCTTCTATACTGGACTGGCGTTGTTTAATTCGGCGAATGGGTATCTACAAACAGAAGTGGAGCCTTTTGACGTCCATTTCCGTCACCTGAGCGAGGCGGAGATTGATAATTACGTGCGTAAGGAGCATCCCCTGCACTGCGCGGGTAGCTTTAAGAGTGAAGGATTTGGCATTACGCTGTTTGAGCGTTTAGAGGGACGTGACCCTAACACGCTGGTTGGTTTACCGCTAATCGCGCTGTGTCAGATGTTACGTCGGGAAGGGAAAAACCCGCTGATGGGATAGTTGTTTGCGCCGGATGCGGTTACGTCGCATCCGGCAATCGGTGCAGGCGGCCTGATGCGGCGTAAACGCCTTATCAGGCCAACCGCCCATTATCAGGCTTATATGCTTGTATTAGCGCGCGTTACGCAGCTTTTGCAAACAACGCTTCAAACCTTCATCCATCGGCGCTTCGATACGCATCACCTCACCGGTCCCCGGATGGGTAAACTTCAACGCTGCGGCGTGCAGGAACAGACGATTTAATCCCGTGCCTGCTTCAGTGAGCTGTCTGTCAAATTCACGGTCACCGTAGCGATCGTCAAAGGCAATCGGATGACCCGCATACTGTGTATGCACACGGATCTGATGAGTACGTCCGGTTACCGGGCTACAACGCACCAGGGTGGCAAATGCATAGCGTTCTTCCACTTTAAAGCGTGTTTCCGACGGTTTGCCTTCCTGACTGACACGCACGATACGTTCGCCGCTTTGCAGAATATTTTTCAATAACGGCGCTTGAACGCTCTTCACATGCGACTGCCACTGACTGCGCACCAGCGCCAGGTAATCTTTTTGCATTCCTTTTTCACGTAATTGCTCATGCAGAGAACGCAACGCCGAGCGTTTTTTCGCTACCAGCAACACACCTGAAGTGTCCCGGTCGAGACGATGAACCAGTTCAAGGAACCGCGCTTCCGGGCGCAACGCCCGCAAACCTTCGATAACGCCGAAGCTTAAACCACTGCCGCCATGTACCGCCGTACCGGAAGGTTTATTCAGCACCAGGATATGATCATCTTCATATAAGATGACGTCCGCCAGCGCCGCCACCTTTTGCAGATGTGGCGAAACCGCCTCTTCTTCCCGCTCAGCAACGCGAACCGGTGGGATACGCACCTCATCACCCGCTTCGAGTTTATATTCAGGCTTAATACGTTTTTTGTTCACCCGCACTTCGCCTTTACGCAAAATACGGTAAATCATACTTTTTGGTACGCCTTTCAATTGGGTACGCAAAAAGTTGTCGATACGTTGCCCCGCTTCGTCAGCGGTGATAGCAACAATTTTTACGGATGGAGTCTCTGTTTTCATGGTGGGCGATTCTAATTAGCCAACAGGATTCGCGCCACTCATTTTTCTATGCTTATATTTAGTTTTACACCTTATTACTTCACTACGTGATCACTTTATTGATGGTTATTAAACCAATCACCAGCAAGAAGTGAAAATGTAATGAACGCATCCCACACAATTAAACACGGAGCAGTATGATGGTTAAAAGGGTGAAACTGGCAGGTGTGGAGCCTCGCAGATTTCCGG
>NZ_MDGW01000111.1:0-70145 GCF_001712525.1 Shigella sp. FC1661 | reverse complement strand
CGACATCCGACGCCATTCATGGCCATATCAATGATTTTCTGGTGCGTACCGGGCTGAGAGGCGGTGTAAGTGAACTGTAGTTGCCATGTTTTACGGCAATGAGAGCAGAGATAGCGCTGATGTCCGGCAGTGCTTTTGCCGTTACGCACCACGCCTTCAGTAGCGGAGCAGGAAGGACATCTGATGGAAATGGAAGCCACGCAAGCACCTTTAAATCACCATCATACACTAAATCAGTAAGTTGGCAGCATTACCGGTGGATTAGATACCTGCGACGGTGGCAGCAATGGCATTCCCTCGCCTACCACCACCCGCTATGTTTCAGCCATGAGTGTGGCAAAAGGCGTGGTGTCGCTGACCGGGCAAGAAAGTCTCAATGGACTAAGCGTCGTCATGACGCCAGGTTGGGATAACGCAAACGGCGTCACCGGCTGGGCGCGCAACTGCAATATTCAAAGTGACAGCGCATTGCAGCAAGCCTGCGAAGATGTCTTCCGCTTTGATGACGCCAACTAAGGAGCGGCAATGAATATTCCACAGCTCACCGCCCTGTGTCTGCGTTATCAGGGAGTCTTGCTGGATGCCAGCGAAGAGGTGGTTCATGTTGCGGTAGTCGATGCACCTTCGCATGAGTTGCTGGACGCATTGCATTTCGCTACCACCAAACGTATTGAGATCACCTGCTGGACGCGCCAACAAATGGAAGGCCACGCCAGTCGCACACAACAGACATTGCCCGTAGCTGTTCAGGAGAAGCATCAGTCGAAAGCAGAGTTGCTGACTCGAACGTTACAATCTGCGCTGGAACAACGTGCGTCTGATATTCATATCGAACCAGCGGACAATGCCTACCGCATCCGCTTGCGTATCGACGGCGTATTGCATCCTTTACCGGATGTTTCACCGGATGCCGGAGTCGCATTAACCGCCAGATTAAAAGTGCTGGGAAACCTGGATATTGCGGAACATCGCCTGCCGCAGGACGGGCAATTCACTGTCGAACTGGCAGGAAACGCCGTCTCATTTCGTATTGCGACCTTACCATGTCGGGGTGGTGAAAAGGTAGTATTAAGGTTGTTACAGCAGGTGAACCAGGCACTGGATGTTAACACGCTGGGAATGCAGCCGTTACAACTGGCGGACTTTGCTCATGCCTTGCAACAACCACAGGGACTGGTGCTGGTAACTGGCCCTACAGGCAGCGGCAAAACGGTCACGCTTTATAGTGCCCTGCAAAAGCTGAATACCGCTGACATTAATATTTGTAGCGTCGAAGATCCGGTTGAGATCCCCATAGCCGGACTAAACCAGACGCAAATCCATCCGCGTGCCGGGCTCACCTTTCAGGGCGTTTTGCGTGCGTTATTGCGCCAGGATCCTGACGTCATCATGATCCGATGGCGAAACGGCAGAAATTGCCATTAAAGCCGCGCAAACCGGTCACCTGGTGTTGTCTACCCTACACACTAATTCCACCTGCGAAACGCTGGTACGTTTACAGCAAATGGGAGTCGCCCGCTGGATGCTCTCATCAGCGCTTACGCTGGTAATAGCCCAGCGTCTGGTACGTAAATTTTGCCCACATTGTCGCCAGCAGCAAGGGGAGCCCATCCATATTCCAGACAATGTATGGCCGTCGCCGCTGCCCCACTGGCAGGCACCCGGTTGTGTACATTGCTACCACGGTTTTTATGGTCGTACCGCCTTGTTTGAAGTCCTGCCCATTACACCAGCCATACGCCAGCTTATTTCCGCTAATACCGACGTTGAATCGCTGGAAACGCACGCACGACAGGCGGGTATGCGTACGCTTTTTGAAAACGGCTGCCTAGCCGTGGAGCAAGGCTTAACCACCTTTGAAGAGTTAATCCGCGTACTGGGGATGCCGCATGGCGAGTAAGCAACTCTGGCGCTGGCATGGCATAACCGGCGACGGCAATGCGCAAGATGGGATGCTATGGGCAGAGAGCCGTGCTTTGCTGCTCATGGCACTACAGCAACAGATGGTTACCCCACTTAGCCTGAAGCGAATCGCCATCAATTCTGCGCAGTGGCGAGGAGATAAAAGCGCGGAAGTCATTCATCAACTGGCGACGCTACTCAAAGCCGGGTTAACGCTTTCTGAAGGGCTGGCACTGCTGGCGGAACAGCATCCCAGTAAGCAATGGCAAGCGTTGCTGCAATCGCTGGCGCACGATCTCGAACAGGGCATTGCTTTTTCCAATGCCTTATTACCCTGGTCAGAGGTATTTCCGCCACTCTATCAGGCGATGATCCGCACGGGTGAACTGACCGGTAAGCTGGATGAATGCTGCTTTGAACTGGCGCGTCAGCAAAAAGCCCAGCGTCAGTTGACCGACAAAGTGAAATCAGCGTTACGTTATCCCATCATCATTTTAGCGATGGCAATCATGGTGGTTGTGGCAATGCTGCATTTTGTTCTGCCGGAGTTTGCCGCTATCTATAAGACCTTCAACACCCCACTACCGGCACTAACGCAGGGGATCATGACGCTGGCAGACTTTAGTGGCGAATGGAGCTGGCTGCTGGTGTTGTTCGGCTTTCTGCTGGCGATAGCCAATAAGTTGCTGATGCGCCGACCGACTTGGCTTATAGTGCGGCAGAAATTGCTGTTACGCATCCCGATTATGGGTTCACTGATGCGGGGACAAAAACTCACGCAGATCTTTACGATTCTGGCGCTGACACAAAGTGCAGGCATTACTTTTTTGCAGGGCGTAGAGAGCGTCAGAGAAACAATGCGCTGCCCGTACTGGGTGCAACTTCTGACACAAATCCAGCACGATATCAGTAACGGTCATCCCATCTGGCTGGCGCTAAAAAATACCGGGGAGTTTAGCCCGCTCTGTTTGCAATTAGTGAGAACAGGAGAGGCATCCGGCTCGCTGGACCTCATGTTAGACAACCTCGCCCATCATCATCGGGATAACACAATGGCGCTGGCGGATAACCTCGCAGCCTTACTGGAACCGGCGTTGCTGATCATAACGGGAGGAATTATCGGTACGCTGGTGGTGGCGATGTATCTGCCAATTTTCCATTTAGGCGATGCGATGAGTGGGATGGGATAACGCTGGCGTGTTGCTCCACACCAGCGTTGGAAGATTACAGGTTGTTGAAGATGCGGTTTTCTTGTTCCTGCACACGGATAAATGTGGTGCGCTTGGTCAGTTCTTTCAGGCGTGAAGCCCCAACGTATGTACAAGCTGAACGCAGGCCGCCCAAAATATCACGCGCGGTATTTTCAACCGGGCCTCGCAGCGGCAGCTTAACGGTTTTACCTTCTGCTGCGCGATATTCCGCAACGCCGCCAACGTGACGTTTCATCGCAGACTCGGAGCTCATGCCGTAGAACAGCATAAATTTCTCGCCGTTCTCCTCAACGATGCGACCGCCGCTCTCTTCGTGGCCCGCCAGCATGCCGCCAAGCATGACGAAATCGGCACCGCCGCCAAAGGCTTTTGCGACATCGCCCGGCGTGGTGCAGCCACCGTCGCTGACGATCATTCCGCCCAGACCGTGCGCCGCATCGGCACATTCGATTACCGCAGAAAGCTGCGGATAACCGACGCCTGTTTTGACGCGAGTTGTACAAACAGAACCTGGGCCAATGCCAACTTTAACGATATCAGCACCGGAGAGGATAAGCTCCTCACACATTTCACCAGTCACTACGTTGCCAGCACAAATGGTTTTGGTCGGCCACGCTTCACGCGCTTTCGCAACGAACTGCACGAAGTGTTCGGAATAACCATTCGCCACATCAATACAAACAAAGTTTAATGCCGGGTTCAGGTCGAGAATCTGTTTAGTTTTTTCGAAATCCGCATCAGACGTACCGGTAGAAACCATCACATGTTTCAGCACATCAGCGGAAGAATTGTTGATAAACGCTTGCCACTCTTCGACAGAATAGTGTTTATGCACAGCAGTCAAAATATCAAAAGAAGCCAGCGCAGAGGCCATAGAAAATGTACCTACGGTGTCCATATTTGCGGCGATAATCGGCACGCCGGACCAGCTCTGATCTGAATGTTTGAAGGTGAATTGACGTTCCAGTTCAACATCGGAACGGCTTTTAAGAGTGGAGCGTTTAGGGCGGATGAGAACGTCTTTAAAACCTAACTTCAGATCTTCTTCAATACGCATGTGCGGATTCCTGGGGTTAATGGCTATAAGGGTAAGAGCGCAACTCCAGTGACGCTATCATACGCACTAATCAATGCGGCGCAAGACTGCGAAATTGTCTTTTTTTACGCTACAATCCCATAAATTTACCTGGTAAATAGTGAGCGAACGTTTCATCAATTTCGCTTTCGTGCACTCATTTTTAACGTTTTGATAATCATGATGAATTCCCGGGAATATAAATTATGAGGTATATAGTTGCCTTAACGGGAGGCATTGGCAGTGGCAAGAGTACCGTTGCCAATGCGTTTGCTGATCTCGGAATTAACGTCATTGATGCCGATATTATTGCGCGTCAGGTGGTTGAACCAGGTGCACCTGCGCTACATGCCATTGCTGATCACTTTGGCGCTAACATGATTGCTGCTGATGGAACATTGCAGCGCCGGGCCTTGCGCGAGCGGATCTTCGCCAACCCGGAAGAGAAAAACTGGCTTAACGCCCTGCTGCATCCGCTGATTCAGCAAGAGACGCAACACCAGATCCAGCAAGCTACTTCCCCCTATGTACTGTGGGTTGTGCCATTGCTGGTAGAAAACTCACTGTATAAAAAAGCGAATCGAGTGCTGGTGGTGGATGTCAGCCCAGAAACGCAACTTAAGCGCACCATGCAGCGCGATGATGTAACTCGCGAGCATGTCGAACAAATCCTTGCTGCTCAGGCAACGCGCGAAGCCCGCCTTGCCGTGGCAGATGACGTCATTGATAATAACGGCGCACCGGATGCTATCGCATCGGATGTTGCCCGCCTGCACGCACACTATTTGCAGCTTGCGTCGCAGTTTGTCTCACAGGAAAAACCGTAATGCAGACCCAGGTCCTTTTTGAACATCCACTAAATGAAAAAATGCGTACATGGCTGCGCATTGAGTTTTTGATTCAGCAACTCACCGTTAATTTACCCATCGTTGACCACGCTGGCGCGCTGCATTTCTTCCGTAATGTCAGTGAATTACTGGATGTTTTCGAGCGCGGCGAAGTCCGCACTGAGCTGTTGAAAGAACTTGACCGGCAGCAACGTAAACTCCAGACCTGGATTGGCGTGCCTGGCGTGGACCAGAGCCGTATTGAAGCATTAATTCAGCAGTTAAAAGCGGCGGGGAGCGTATTAATTTCCGCGCCGCGTATCGGGCAATTTCTGCGTGAAGATCGTTTGATTGCTCTGGTGCGTCAGCGACTGAGCATCCCAGGCGGCTGTTGCAGCTTTGATTTACCTACATTGCACATTTGGCTGCATCTACCCCAGGCGCAGCGCGACAGCCAGGTAGAAACCTGGATTGCCAGCCTGAACCCGCTCACCCAGGCACTTACCATGGTGCTGGATTTAATTCGCCAGTCGGCCCCCTTCCGTAAACAAACCAGCCTGAATGGTTTTTATCAGGATAACGGTGGCGATGCCGACTTGCTGCGCCTGAATCTGTCGCTCGATTCACAGCTTTATCCGCAAATTTCCGGACATAAGAGCCGTTTTGCCATTCGTTTTATGCCGCTGGACAGTGAAAACGGACAGGTACCGGAACGTCTAGATTTCGAACTGGCCTGTTGCTAAGGAGTGAAAATGTCAGAAACTATTACGGTGAATTGCCCAACCTGCGGGAAAACGGTGGTGTGGGGTGAAATCAGCCCGTTTCGGCCATTTTGCTCCAAACGTTGTCAGCTGATCGACCTCGGAGAATGGGCTGCTGAAGAAAAACGAATCCCCAGCAGTGGCGATCTTTCCGAAAGCGATGACTGGAGCGAAGAGCCAAAGCAGTGACATTGGTCTGATGCCGCACATAGGCCTGATAAGACGCGGACAGCGTCGCATCAGGCATCTTGTGCAAATGTCGGATGCGGCGTGAACGCCTTATCCGACCTACAGACTACAGACGCTTAAGCTTCGCAATTACCGGTTCATTGGCTGGCGGAAAATCATCGGCATTAAGACCGACCAGCGACATCCACTCACCGGGTTGCCCTTCTTTACCCCACGGCACCCCTTCCCAACTTTCGACCAGCCAGAACCACAGAGTTATATGCCTGTCCGGGAATTCATATGCCAGTTTTTCAAATAGCGAAAAATGTTGTGGGGTAATCCCGACCTCTTCCTGAAGTTCACGCACCACCGCCTGTTCCGGCGTTTCGCCCATTTCAATTTTACCGCCGGGAAACTCCAGTTTATTCGCCATGTGCGCATCTGCTGCGCGACGCGTTATAAAGATTTCATTGTTCTCGTTGCGAATAATACCTACCGCAATTTGCAGCTTTTTCATTGTTTTAAACCTATAAAAAAGGCGCAGAATCCTGCGCCTTTTGCTTCAACAGTTAGCTTTTATTGCAGGCGGCCATGACACTGCTTGTATTTTTTACCAGAACCGCACGGGCAAGGATCGTTACGTCCTACTTTGCGCTCACCGGTTTGCGCCGCCAATGCAGCTGCGGCTGCAGAGTCGTCATCCTGATGGCTAAGCTGCTGCATTTGCGCTAAACGCTCGGCTTCCATACGACGCTGTTGTTCCAGCTCCTCAACCTCTTCAGGCATACGTACCTGAACTTTGCTCAGCGTACTGATAACTTCATATTTCAACGACTCCAGCATCGCTGCAAACATGGAGAACGATTCACGTTTGTATTCCTGCTTCGGATCTTTCTGTGCATAGCCACGCAGGTGGATACCCTGACGCAGATAGTCCATCGCTGCCAGGTGCTCTTTCCACAGGGAGTCAAGCGTTTGCAGCATGACGCCTTTCTCGAAGTGACGCATCATCTCAGCACCAACCACTTCTTCTTTACGCTGATACACTTCGATGGACTGCGCCAGAATGCGCTCACGCAGCGTCTCTTCATGCAGTTCTGGTTCTTTATCCAGCCACTCGGCAATTGGTAAATCGAGGTCGAAATCGTTCTTCAGACGTTCCTGCAGCCCCGGAATATCCCACATTTCTTCCAGCGACTGTGGCGGAATGTAGGCATCAATGGTGGCTTTGAACACATCTTCACGAATGCTGTTGATGGTTTCGCTCACATCGCTGACATCCAGCAGTTCATTACGCTGGGAGTAAATGGCGCGACGCTGATCGTTAGCCACGTCATCATATTCCAGCAGTTGCTTACGAATGTCGAAGTTACGACTTTCAACTTTACGCTGGGCGTTGGCAATCGCTTTAGTCACCCACGGGTGTTCAATGGCTTCGCCTGGCTTCATACCCAGTTTACGCATCATGCCGGATACTCGGTCGGAAGCAAAAATACGCATCAGCGCATCTTCCATCGACAGGTAGAAACGGGAAGAACCAGCATCCCCCTGACGACCAGAACGACCGCGCAACTGGTTATCGATACGACGGGATTCGTGACGCTCGGTACCGATGATATGCAGGCCACCTGCTTCCAGTACCGCATCGTGACGTACCTGCCAGTCGGCTTTAATTTTTTCAATTTGCTCTGCGGTCGGATTTTCCAGCGCGGCAACTTCTGCCTGCCAGCTACCACCGAGCACAATATCTGTACCACGACCCGCCATATTGGTCGCGATAGTCACCGCAGCCGGATAACCTGCCTGAGCAACAATCGCCGCTTCGTTGGCGTGGAATTTGGCGTTCAGGACGTTGTGCTTAATACCGGCTTTGGTCAGTTCGTTTGACACCAGCTCCGATTTTTCGATGGAGATAGTACCCACCAGCACCGGCTGGCCTTTCGCAGTACGTTCTTTGATATCTTCAATGATCGCCTGAATTTTTTCCGCTTCAGTCATGTAGACCAGGTCCGGCAGATCTTTACGAATCATTGGACGGTTGGTCGGAACAACGACGGTATCCAGCTTGTAGATGGAGCTAAATTCGAAAGCTTCGGTATCAGCAGTACCGGTCATCCCCGCCAGTTTTTCATACAGACGGAAGTAGTTCTGGAAGGTGATCGAAGCCAGCGTTTGGTTTTCGTTCTGGATCTGCACACCTTCTTTCGCTTCCACAGCCTGGTGCAGACCATCGGACCAGCGACGGCCTGCATGGTACGACCGGTGTGTTCGTCAACGATGATAACTTCACCATCTTTAACGATGTAGTCGACGTCGCGGGTAAACAGCGCATGAGCGCGCAGCGCCGCCGTTACGTGGTGCATCAGCATGATGTTGGCCGGAGAGTACAGAGACTCCCCTTCATCCATGATGCCCTCTTTCACCAGCAGTTCTTCAATCAGCACCAGACCACGTTCGGTCAGGTTCACCTGGCGAGATTTTTCGTCCACCGAGAAGTGGCCTTCGCCCTGGAAGGTTTCGGAGTCTTCTTTTTCCTGACGGATCAGGTGCGGAATAATTTTATTCACGCGTTTATACATTTCCGAGCTGTCTTCTGCCGGGCCGGAAATGATCAGCGGTGTACGCGCTTCATCGATCAGGATGGAGTCCACTTCGTCCACCAGCGCATAGTGCAGTTTACGCTGTACACGTTCTTCAGGGCTGAACGCCATATTGTCGCGCAGGTAGTCAAAGCCGTATTCGTTGTTCGTACCGTAAGTGATGTCAGCTGCGTAAGCTTCGCGCTTTGCCGGTGCTGGCATGCCCGGCAGGTTGATACCGACAGTCAGGCCAAGGAATTCAAACAGCGGACGGTTGTTTTCGGCGTCACGTTGCGCCAGGTAGTCGTTGACGGTAACTACGTGCACGCCTTTACCGGTTAGTGCGTTCAGGTAAGCAGGCAGCGTTGCGGTCAGGGTTTTACCTTCACCGGTACGCATTTCGGCGATGCAGCGTTCGTTAAGAACCATACCGCCGAGTAACTGAACGTCGAAGTGACGCATACCAAAGACGCGCTTACTTGCCTCACGTACCACGGCGAAAGCTTCCGGGATCAGATTTTCCAGCACTTCGCCTTTTTCCAGACGTGCACGAAACTCTGCGGTTTTCCCTTTCAGTTCTTCGTCGGAGAGTTTTTCCATCTCCGGTTCCATGGCATTGATGATGTTGACCACTTTGCGCATCCGGCGCAGGGTGCGATCGTTACGACTACCGAAAACTTTAGTTAACAATTTGATTAGCATAATAAAATCTCAAACGCCCCGCGTTGCGGAGTTAATAAAATGAAGTAAAGGTTTATTGTTGTTAGGTGAGGCGTTGAGGGCCAGCACGGATGCCTTGCGCCTGGCTTATCCAGACGGGCGTGCTGAATTTTGCTTGTGGGGTAAAATGCGCATAATCAATGCGATAACCCTTTTCAGACGGCGTGCCTTCCTGGGTCAGCAGCGCGCTGAGCGTATCCAGTAATGCAAGATGTTGCGCCTGAAGAGGCAAAGATTCTTCAGCAACGGGCAGTGTTTGCGGTGCCATTGCGAAAGAAAGATGACGGATTACCGTGCGAATGGCATATTGATGCCAGTAATCAACGGAATAGTTCGAATTCGGGCGGCGTGTGTTCGCTTCCAGCAAGGCCAATTGACCAAAGTTAACTTTGGCTGAAGGCTCGTGGTTGCGGGTTGTCGCTTTTGCGGGCACGTTTGGTTCGGCGGCGTTGCTGAGCGCAGGCAAACCGAAACTCGCCGCGACCATCCCTAATAAGAGATGCGGCCAGAAGTAGCGTTTACCAAACTGTCGCCAGCGCGTCAGTATTCCACTCACGTTATTGCCATCCCGATCGAATTCAAACGTATTTAGCGCACAAATCTTATCATTAAAGCCTGAAGTCCACAGCATGAATGAAGATAAGTTGTGCGTAAAAGTGCTTAAGAAAACAGCGTTCGCACCGTTTTTTATAGCTCTTATAAAATTCAAAAAAAAACGACTGGTTCACCTGGCCGGAGAGAGTGCCAGATTTGCCAGTCGAATTTTATACGACAGTATAAATGTCGTTATGCCAGTACAGCTGAAGGCGCTTTGAAGGCCAACGGCAGTTCTGCGTCGTCCTGGAAGGTCACATATTCCCAGGCTTCCTGTTTCGCCAGGACAGCCTGCAGCAGTTTGTTATTCAGTGCATGACCGGATTTATAAGCGATAAATGCACCAATAATATTGTGACCACACATGAACAAGTCACCGATCGCATCGAGCATTTTGTGACGCACAAATTCGTCTTCAAAACGCAGGCCGTCTTCGTTCAGTACGCGATAATCGTCAACAACGATGGCACAATCGAAGCTGCCGCCCAGGCACAAACCACGGGACTGCAGATATTCGATATCACGCATGAAACCGAACGTACGCGCACGGCTGATCTGGCGCATAAACGCATCAGCGGAGAAGTTCATCGCATAGCGCTGGTTGCTGGAATCAATAGCCGGATGGTTAAAATCGATGGTGAAATCCAGCGAAAAACCATTGTACGGCTTAAATTCAGCCCACTTATCGCCATCTTCGACACGAACAGTCTCTTTGATGCGAACAAATTTTTTGGCGCAGTTCAACTCGTCGATACCGGCGTCAAGCAGCAGGTATACAAACGGAGCGGCGCTGCCGTCCATGATCGGGATTTCCGGCGCGTTAACTTCGATAACAATGTTATCGATGCCCAGGCCCGCGAGAGCAGCATTGAGGTGCTCTACGGTTGAAATCCGTACATCATGCTCGTTGACCAGACACGTACAGAGCATGGTATCACGCACAGATTTGGCATCGGCCGGGAAATCTACCGGTGGATTCAAGTCGGTGCGACGATAGATGACCCCGGTGTTGGCCGGCGCAGGGCGTAACGTCAGAGTGACTTTCTTGCCGGTATGTAAACCGACACCCGTCGCCTGAACGATACGTTTAAGTGTCCTTTGTTTGATCATCGTATTATCTCGCCAAATTACCTATCCAACCGAAGTGTACTATACATTCGGCGGGCCAGTTTAGCACAAAGAGCCTCGAAACCAAAATTCCAGTCAATTCTTAATCAGCTTGCTTACGCAGGAATGCTGGGATATCCAGATAATCCGGCTCTTTCGCAGTTTGCGGCGCATTGTCATTCACGACTTTAGCAACCGGCTTCTGCTCCTGGGTCAGCGGAGCCATCCCATGCTGCTGGTAGCGATCCATCACTGGCTGCTGAACCTGCTTATTGGTCACCAGAGTGATTTCAGGACGTTTGTCCATGCCGATACCTGTCGCAACAACGGTTACGCGCAGCTCGTCATTCATATCCGGGTCAAGAGAAGTACCGATAACCACAGTCGCGTTGTCGGAAGCAAATGCACGGATGGTGTTACCTACCGTTTCGAACTCATCCAGACGCAGGTCGAAGCCCGCCGTGATGTTAACCAGCACGCCGCGCGCGCCAGACAGGTCGATATCTTCCAGCAGCGGAGAAGAGATAGCCATTTCAGCAGCTTCTTCCGCACGGTCTTCACCGCTCGCCACGCCAGAACCCATCATTGCGTAGCCCATCTCAGACATTACGGTGCGTACGTCTGCAAAGTCCACGTTCATCAAACCCGGACGAGTAATCAGTTCAGCGATACCTTGCACAGCGCCTTTCAGTACATCGTTCGCTGCGCCAAACGCATCCAGCAGGGAGATACCGCGGCCCAGAACTTTCAGCAGTTTGTCGTTCGGGATAGTGATCAGAGAGTCCACATGCTTGGACAGTTCAGTGATCCCCTGCTCCGCGAATGCCATACGCTTCTTGCCTTCAAAGTTGAAAGGCTTAGTGACGACAGCAACGGTCAGGATACCCAAATCTTTTGCCACTTCAGCGACGACTGGTGCTGCACCTGTACCGGTACCACCACCCATACCCGCAGCAATAAAGACCATGTCTGCACCTTCCAGCGCCGCACGCAATGCATCGCGATCCTCATCAGCCGCATTGCGGCCAACTTCTGGATTAGCGCCAGCGCCCAGTCCTTTGGTGATACCGCTACCGATTTGAATCGTCTGTCCAACCGCTGTTTTACGCAGCGCTTGTGCATCGGTATTTACCGCGAAGAATTCAACACCTTCAATGCGCTCGCGCACCATGTGTTCAACAGCATTACCGCCGCCGCCGCCGACGCCGATGACTTTAATCACCGCGTCATTGGTAAGTTCCATTGGTTCAAACATAGTTTCTCTCCGATTTGTGCCTGTCGCCTGAGGCCGTAATCATCGTCGGCCTCATAAAAATTAAAACTCTTTTCGCAGCCAACTATTGAGTCGCTTGATCCACGAGCCAACTGATGCTGTAACACGTTTTTCTACTTCAGCTTCACCGTTAAGATGTGACTCTTTCCCATAGTGAAGCAATCCCACCGCCGTCGAATAATACGGCTCCTGAGCATAATCCGTTAAACCGGTAATGTTCAGCGGCGCGCCGATACGCACTTGCGTATGAAACACGCGCTGAGCACAGGCTGCAAGACCTTCGATCTGCGCTGCGCCACCGGTTAATACAATGCCTGCCGCCAGGTGATGTTTAACCCCTTGTTGGCGAAGCTTTTCCTGCAACTGCAATATCTCTTCGTTGACCAGGTTGAGCAGCTCGGTATAGCGCGGCTCGATCACCTCTGCCAGGGTCTGACGTTGCAGACTCCGTGGCGGACGACCGCCTACGCTCGGCACTTCCACGCTCTCATCTTTTCCAACGATGGAACCCAGCGCACAACCGTGGCGAACTTTAATCGCTTCGGCGTCGCTTGGCGGCGTGCCAAAGGCGTAAGCGATATCACTGGTCACGACATTGCCAGCATAAGGAATTACCTTAGTGTGGCGCAATGCCCCACCGGTATAAACGGCGATATCCATTGTACCACCTCCGATATCGACGACGCAGACACCCAGTTCACGTTCATCTTCCGTCAATACCGAATAACTTGATGCCAGTCCGGCAAATATCAGTTGGTCAACTTTCAGCCCACAACGTTCAACCGCTTTGACGATGTTTTTCGCCATATCGTTGTGACATGTGATCAGGTGCACTTTTGCCTGCATCCGCACGCCCGAAAGTCCTACCGGATTCTTGATCCCTTCCTGATAGTCAATCGCATACTCTTGCGGGATCACATGCAGCACACGATGTTCATCGCGCACACGCACCGATTTCGCGGTATGGACGACGTTTTCCACATCTTCTTGCGTCACTTCTTCTTCAGAAATAGGCACCATACCAATTTCATTCTGGCAGCTGATGTGCTTACCAGAAAGCGCCAGATATACCGAAGAGATCTGACAATCTGCCATCAATTCTGCCTGGTCAATGGCGCGTTGTACGCACTTGACCACGGATTCGAGGTCGTTCACCCCGCCTTTATCCATACCACGTGACGGGCAGCTGCCACGCCAATGATATTGACCATACCGTCGGGCAGAACTTCCCCTACTAAAGCGGCAACCTTCGCGGTACCAATCTCTAGTCCTACTACCAGTTTTCTGTCCGTCGCCTTGATCATTGTTGTTCTGCCTGTGCCTGATTTTGTTGCTGAGTAGATTCCTCTGGCGGCAAGGGCGCCCAGCCTACTGCCGCTCCAGAGTCATAACGCAAATCAACGTAGCTAATCCGTTTGCCATCGGTTTGCGCCTGCTGCTGTAAAACCGGATAAAGTTCTACAAAGCGAGCCAAACGTTTCATCGTATCGCCCCGGCCAAGATTGAGCTTAATATCGTTATTCAGCGTCAACTGCCAGGAACGCCGCGCGGTCATCGCCGCTTCCTTCAGAGTAAATCTGTCCTTTGCCAGCATCTGCCCCATTTCGCGATAGCCCTGCAACACTTCATTGGCGCTGCCTTCCGGGCCATACAGCATTGGAAGCACCTGCTTGCTGGTGCGATCTGGCGGCACGCTGAAGGTGTTTCCTTCCGCGTCTACCATATGTTGATCATTCCACCGCGCAATCGGCACATATTCAACCAGATGAATCTTCAATTCATCAGGCCACTGCTTTCTGACGCTCACCTGCTTAATCCACGGCAGGCGTTGTTCTATTTGCGTCTGGATGATGTTGACATCCTGGGTCATAAAGGTACCCGGCTCACCCAATGCCAGGATCGACTGCCGGATATCGTCATTACGCGTGTAATGGCGTTCACCGGTCAACACCAGCTTTGAGAGCGGCAGGCGTTGCGCATCTTCCATCCAGCCCAACACGACCCAGCCGCTCACCAACACTGTCGTTAAAACGGTCAGCAGGAAAAGGATCCCCGCCAGACGCGTTCCATTATTGCGGCGAGAAGAAACCTCTTCTTCGCTGTTTCGCGTGTTCAGAGCAGCCTGCGACATATTAGTCCGCCAGTTCCAGAATTCGTACTACCAACTGCGAGAAGCTCATACCTGCCTGACGTGCCGCCATCGGCACCAGGCTGTGGCTGGTCATACCCGGTGAGGTATTGGCTTCCAGCAGATAAAACTGTCCATCGCTGTCCAGCATAACGTCAATACGTCCCCATCCTTTGCAACCTAACGTCGTCCATGCTTTCAGCACTAATGCCTGCAAATTGGCCTCTTGTGACGCATCCAGACCTGCGGGGCAGAAATACTGTGTCTCATCAGAGAGATACTTCGCCTCATAATCATAGAAGGTTCCGGACGGTTGAATACGTATTGACGGTAAAATTTCTTCACCGAGTATCGCAACCGTGAACTCCGGCCCACTTAGCCATTTTTCAATCAATACTTCTTCATCGTGCTGAAATGCCAATCTTAATGCATCTTGTAGAGCATTTTCTGCTACTACTTTTGACATTCCCACACTGGAACCTTCGCGGCTCGGCTTAACGATAACCGGCAAACCCAGAGCAGAAATTTCTGCTAACTGCTTATCGCTCAGGCCTTTTTCAAACTCTGCGCGGGTTAACGCTACCCACGGCGCGACCGGTAAACCGGCACCTTGCCACAGCAGTTTGCTGCGTAGTTTATCCATTGAAAGCGCAGATGCCATCACTCCGCTGCCGGTATAAGGCAAGCCCATCAGCTCGAGCATGCCCTGCAGCGTACCATCTTCACCGCCGCGACCGTGTAGCGCGATAAACACTTTCTGAAAACCCATCGACTTCAGTTGCGTCACGTCGACTTCTTTCGGGTCGACAGGATACGCATCAATACCACCTTCACGCAGCCCGGCTAACACCGCTGCGCCAGAATTCAGAGAAACTTCCCGCTCAGCGGAAGTCCCGCCCAACAGGACCGCGATTTTATCAGTCATGTTGTTCTTCCTCCGGAGTTTGCGGCTTCAGTTTGATTTCAGCTAAAGAACGGGCAATTTTTCCGATATTACCAGCCCCCTGAACGAGAATCAGGTCGTTACCGGTTAATACCGGTGCCAGCATCTCGGCTACCTGCGCAGGGTCCGGCACCAGAATGGGATCAATTTTCCCACGTCCACGAATTGTGCGACACAGCGAACGGCTGTCCGCTCCCGGAATTGGCGCTTCGCCAGCCGGATACACTTCCAGCATCAACAGGGTATCAACCTGTGTCAGCACATTGGCGAAATCATCATACAGGTCGCGCGTACGGGTAAAACGGTGCGGCTGAAACAGCATTACCAGGTTTTTATCCGGCCAGCCTGCGCGCGCCGCTTTAATGGTGGCGTCAACTTCCGTCGGGTGGTGGCCGTAGTCATCGACCAGCATTGCCGTACCGCTTTTACCATTCACTGGCTCCAGCGGGAATTCACCGAGGAAATCAAAACGGCGACCAGTCCCCAGGAAGCTCTCCAGCGCACGCAAAATAGCCTCGTCGTCAATTCCCTCTTCCGTAGCAACCGCAACCGCAGCTGCGGCGTTCAGCGCGTTATGACGGCCTGGCGCATTCAGGGTGACGCGCATCGGCTCTTTGTCCTGGCGCAGCAGCGTAAAGTGCCCCTGCGGGCCAATCTGCTGATAATCTTCTACACGCACGTCGGCATCTTCGCTGAAGCCGTAAGTCGTGGTCTGACGTCCCACACGCGGTAACAATTCGCGGATCACCGGATCATCAACACACATCACCGCACGACCGTAAAACGGCAGGTTGTGCAGAAAATTAATAAAAGTCTGTTTTAAATTCTCAAAGTCGCCCTGGTAGGTATCCATGTGGTCGGCTTCGATATTGGTGACAATCGCCACCATCGGTTGCAGATGCAGGAACGATGCATCACTCTCATCTGCTTCGGCAATCAGGTACCGACCATGCCCCAAACGCGCATGAACCCCCGCCGCTTTTACCAGCCCGCCGTTAACGAAGGTTGGGTCGAGCCCCGCTTCTGCGTAGATGCTGGAAACCATCGCGGTGGTTGTCGTTTTGCCGTGCGTTCCTGCAATGGCGATGCCATGACGAAAACGCATTAACTCAGCCAGCATTTCGGCACGACGGATCACCGGAATACGCGCTTCATGAGCTGCGACAATTTCCGGGTTATCGGCAGAAATGGCGCTGGAAACAACGACCACGCTGGCATCACGTACGTTTTCCGGGCGATGGTTGAAATAAATCGTCGCTCCCAGATTCATTAACTGCTGCGTGACCGGATTTGGCGCTAAATCGGAACCACTGATCTGATAACCTTCATTGGCCAGAACTTCGGCAATACCGCCCATACCGGCACCACCGATGCCGACAAAATGTATGTGCCGAACGCGACGCATTTCGGGCACGATGGAACGCAGTTTTGCCAATTGTTGTGTATTCATTCTTTACGCCATTAACTTCTTAAATTCATACGATGCAAAAGGCATCGCTACAATTACGCCCGGGCAGCCCGGCTCACTTCATTTGCCACTCGCTCGGTGGCATCCGGAATGGATGCAGCGCGGGCGCGTTCTGCCATGGTTAATAAGGTTTCTCGCGACCACCCGGCCAGGGTGTTGGCGACAGCATCCACGCTAAGCTGTGGCTGCTCGATAATTTTGGCTGCGCCCGCTTTTTCCAGCGGTAGCGCATTCCAGTATTGCTGGCGGTCTTTATGTTGAAACGGCACAAACAACGCCGGTAGTCCTGCCGCGGCGATTTCACTCACCGTTAAAGCACCGGAGCGGCAAACGACGACATCCGCCCACGCATACGCCGCCGCCATATCATCAATAAATTCCGTCACTTTATGCTGCGGTTGCCCCGCTTCGGCATACGCCTGTTCAACGGATTGTTGCGAACCTTTACCGCTCTGATGCCAGATAGTGACTGAATCACCCAGTTTCGCAGCAACCTGCGGCATTGTCTGGTTAAGAATGCGTGCGCCCTGGGAACCACCCACTACCAGCACACGAACCGGACCTTCACGTCCAGCCAAACGTTGCTGCGGCAACGGCAGCGCCAGCACATCGATACGCACCGGGTTACCCACCACTTCCGCATTAGGGAAAGCGCCTGGAAACGCCTGCATCACTTTGGTGGCAATCTTCGCCAGCCATTTATTGGTTAAGCCCGCAATACCGTTTTGTTCATGAAGTACAACCGGAATGCCTAACGACCACGCGGCCAGACCACCTGGACCTGATACATAGCCGCCCATACCGAGTACCACGTCAGGTTTGTACGCTTTCATAATCGCCCGCGCCTGACGCCAGGCGTTGAAGATACGCAGCGGCGCAGCTATCAGTGCTTTTATACCTTTTCCACGCAGACCAGAGATACGAATGAAATCAATTTCGATGCCATGTTTTGGCACTAAGTCCGCTTCCATACGGTCGGCAGTCCCCAGCCAGCGAACTTGCCAACCCTGAGCCATTAGATGGTGCGCAACCGCCAGTCCCGGGAATACATGTCCACCGGTTCCGCCTGCCATCACCATTAATCGCTTTCCTTGACCACTCATCGTGAACCTCGTACAAACGCCTGCGCTTTCTCCAGACGCGTTTCATAATCAATACGCAACAGCATCATGATGGCTGTCGACATAATCAGTAAGCTCGAACCACCGTAACTGATCAGCGGCAATGTCAGACCTTTGGTCGGTAACATCCCCGCCGCCGCGCCTACGTTAACCAGCGCCTGGAAGCTAAACCAGATGCCAATAGAACAGGCGAGAAAACCGGAAAAACGGTGGTCAATTTCTAACGCTTTGCGGCCAATCGACATCGCGCGAAAAGCGACGAAGAATACCATTAAAAGTGCCAGCACCACACCGACATACCCCAGTTCTTCGCCGATAATGGCGAAAATAAAGTCAGTGTGCGCTTCCGGCAGATACTCCAGTTTTTGTACCGAGTTACCTAAACCTTGTCCCCAAAGTTCGCCGCGACCAAACGCCATCAGCGATTGCGTTAACTGATAGCCGCTGCCAAAGGGATCTTCCCACGGGTTCCAGAATGCGGTAACACGGCGGATACGGTACGGTTCGGCGAGTATCAGCAACACAACCGCTGAAATGCCCATACCGATAATGGCAATGAACTGCCACAATTTCGCTCCCGCCAGGAACAACATCGCCAGCGTAGTCACAAACACCACCACCACCGTACCAAGGTCTGGCTGTGCCAGCAGTAACACTGCCAACACCAGAATCACGCCCATCGGTTTCAGGAAGCCGCGCAGGTTATTACGTACTTCGTCGCCTTTACGCACCAGATAGTTGGCGATATAACAAAACAGCGACAGTTTTGTCAGCTCCGCAGGCTGGATACGCAGCAAACCGAGATCGATCCAACGCGATGCCCCTTTAACCGAGCTACCCACTACCAGCACGATCATCAGCAGGATGATAGATCCGAGCAGCATCGTGGCACTGTAGCGTTGCCAGAACTCCATCGGCAGACGCAGCGTAATGATCGCCAGAATGAATGCCAGGATCAGATAGACGCCATCACGCTTCGCGAAGAAGAACGGATCGTTGGTTAAGCGTTGCCCTATGGGCATTGACGCCGAGGTCACCATGATAAAGCCAATCGCCGCAAGGCCGAAGGTCAGCCACAGTAAGGTGCGATCGTACATGATCAGGCTGTCGGTATCTTTTTCCCGCGAGCCCATCACCCAGCCTTTTAGCGCCGTGGAGATCCAGACCAGGATACTGAATCCTGGCAGGCGCGGCATTTTCAGGCGAGGGAGAGATAAACGCATCAACCTAACTCCTTCGCCAGACGGGCAAACTCATTGCCTCGTTGTTCAAAGTTCTTGAACTGATCAAGGCTGGCACAGGCCGGGGAGAGCAGAACCATATCGCCCGGCTGAACACGCGGAGCCAGCAAGCGCATCGCCTGTTCCATAGTTTCGGTTTGTTCTGCCACTTCCGGGCGTAGCGCCGCCAGCTGCGCACCGTCACGACCAAAACAGTACAAACGCACGTTGTCGCCATTCAGATAGCGCGCCAGTGGACTGAAGTCCGCCGATTTACCATCGCCGCCCAGCAACAAATGCAGCGTGCCGTCTACCTGCAAGCCATTCAACGCCGCTTCCGTACTGCCGACGTTAGTGGCTTTCGAATCGTTAATCCAGCGTACGCCATTGTGCTCCAGCACCACTTCAAAGCGATGCGGCAGACCGGTGAAGGTGGTTAACGCTTTCAGGCTGCTGGCGCGCGGCAAACCAGCTGCGTCTGCCAGTGCCAGTGCTGCCAGCGCATTGGTGTAGTTATGCTGCCCAGAAAGTTTCATCTCTTTCACGTTCAGCACTTTCTCGCCTTTCACTCGCAGCCAGGTTTCTCCCTGCTGATGATTCAGGTGATAGTCACCCATGTTGACGCCAAAGCTGACGCAGCGTTCATCAGCACCGCGAATCGGCATTGTTAAGGCATCATCAGCATTGACGACACAAACTTTCGCATTTTCGTAAATACGCAATTTTGCCGCACGGTATTGCTGCAAACCAAACGGATAGCGGTCCATATGATCTTCAGTCACGTTCAGAATGGTCGCCGCCACCGCCTGTAAGCTGGAAGTGGTTTCCAGCTGGAAGCTCGACAGTTCCAGCACGTACAGTTCGCACTCAGCATCAAGCAGCATCAACGCTGGCAGGCCAATATTGCCACCCACACCAACGTTAACCCCCGCCGCTTTCGCCATTTCACCCACTAGCGTGGTGACCGTGCTTTTGCCGTTAGAACCGGTAATCGCCACAATCGGTGCTTGTGCTTCGCGGCAGAACAGCTCGATATCGCCAACGATTTCGATTCCGGCATCAGCGGCAGCGCTTAAGGATGGATGCGCCCGTGCAATACCGGGACTGGCGACAATCAGATCTGCCGCCATCAGCCATTCATCATTCAGACTGCCCGTGTGGCGTTCTACGGCTTCGGGTAATTTATCCAGGCCAGGCGGTGTCATACGCGTATCCATAACGCGCGGCGTCACACCGCGAGCGAGGAAAAAGTCCACGCAGGAAAGCCCGGTGAGGCCCAGGCCGATAATGACGACATTTTTACCCTGATAATCAGCCATGATTAACGTACCTTCAGCGTTGCCAGACCAATCAGAACCAGCATCAGCGAAATAATCCAGAAACGCACAATGACGCGCGGTTCCGGCCAGCCTTTCAGTTCATAGTGGTGATGAATCGGTGCCATGCGGAAAATACGTTGTCCGCGCAGTTTAAAGGAGCCGACCTGCAGGATGACAGAAAGCGTTTCTACCACGAACACGCCCCCCATAATCACCAGCAGGAATTCCTGACGTAGCAGTACGGCGATAATGCCTAACGCACCACCTAACGCCAGCGAACCTACATCGCCCATAAAGACCTGCGCCGGATAGGTGTTAAACCACAGGAAGCCCAGTCCTGCCCCGACTATCGCGGTACAGACAATAACCAGTTCCCCGGCGTGTCGCAGATACGGTATGTGTAAATAGCTGGCAAAGTTCATGTTGCCGGTCGCCCACGCCACCAGCGCAAAACCACCGGCGACAAATACGGTCGGCATAATTGCCAGGCCGTCGAGACCATCGGTCAGGTTTACCGCGTTGCCAGTACCCACAATGACGAAGTAAGCCAGCAGAATGTAGAACAGCCCCAACTGCGGCATCACATCTTTAAAGAATGGGACCACCAGCTGCGTTGCGGGCGTGTCTTTGCCGGCAAGGTACAGGGCGAAGGCGACACCCAGCGCAATGACCGACATCCAGAAATACTTCCAACGAGCGATCAACCCTTTGGTGTCTTTACGCACCACTTTGCGATAATCATCAACAAAGCCAATAACACCGTAACCTACCAGCACCACCAACACGCACCAGACGTACGGATTGGACGGGTAAGCCCACAGCAGTACGGAGATCACAATCGCCGTCAGGATCATAATCCCGCCCATGGTCGGCGTACCGCGCTTGCTGAAGTGTGATTCAGGACCGTCGTTACGCACCACCTGACCAAAGGAAAGTTTTTGCAAATGAGCAATCATACGCGGGCCCATCCACAATGAGATGAACAGCGCGGTCAGCAGGCTGACGATGGCGCGAAACGTCAGATAGGAAAAGACGTTAAAGCCGGAATAATATTTGACCAAATGTTCGGCCAGCCAAACTAACATGTCCCATTCTCCTGTAAAGCGCGTACTACCTCTTCCATGGCGGCACTACGTGAACCCTTAACTAAAATCGTAATTACCTGTTGCTCAGCAATCAGTGATTTAAGACGCGTAATTAACGCAGTTTTATCAGCAAAATGTTCGCCAACGCCGCTGGCGGTGCTGATAGCATGGCTTTGTTTACCCACGCTTAACACGCGGTCAATACCAGCAGCTTTTGCCGCCTCGCCCACCTGTACATGGCAGGCTTCGCTTTCAGCGCCCAGTTCCGCCATATCGCCCACCACCAGCACGCGGTAGCCCGGCATTTCAGCCAGTACCTGAACAGCGGCGGTCATTGAACCGACATTGGCGTTGTAGGAGTCGTCGAGCAGCAACTGGTTTTCTGCCAGTTGGATGGGGAACAGACGGCCTGGAACAGCTTTCAGATTTGCCAGCCCCGCTTTGATAGCATCAAGCGTTGCGCCCACGGACATGGAGAGCGCAGCGGCTGCCAGCGCATTCGCAATATTGTGACGCCCCGGCAACGGCAGCAGAACATCGACGCTACCGGTTGGGGTTTGTAGGGTAAATTCCGTACCGTGCGAGGTCACATGGATATTGGTGGCGGTGAAATCGCTGTTGGCGGCATTGGGTGAGAAACGCCACACTTTGCGTGAGCCAATTACGCTCTGCCAGTTCAGCCAGTCGTTGTTGTCGGCGTTCATAATGGCGATACCGTTTTCCGGCAGGCCGCTAAAGATTTCACCTTTCGCTTTCGCGACACCCGCAAGCGAGCCAAAACCTTCCAGATGCGCCGCTGCCAGGTTGTTGACCAGCGCAGCTTCCGGGCGAGTCAGACTCACAGTCCAGGCTATTTCGCCCTGATGGTTCGCGCCAAGTTCAATAACTGCGTAATCGTATTCCGGCGTTAAGCGCAACAACGTCATCGGTACACCGATGTCGTTGTTGAGATTGCCTGCCGTATAAAGCGTGTTGCCGCACTGGCTTAAAATCGCCGCCGTCATCTCTTTAACGGAGGTTTTGCCGGAGGAACCTGTCAGAGCAACCACGCGCGCCGGAACTTGCTGGCGAACCCATGCAGCCAGTTCACCAAACGCCAGACGCGTATCCTTGACGATTAACTGCGGCAGGTCGATATCCAGCGGACGGCTGACTAGTAGTGCGCCCGCGCCGCCAGCTTTCGCCTGGTCGGCAAAATCGTGGGCATCAAAACGTTCTCCTTTCAGGGCAACAAACAGGCAGCCCGGCGTCAGTTTTCGGGTATCAGTGGTTACAGCATCAAGGGTGATATCTGCACCTTGCAGTTCACCGTTGAGAATGTCGGTAAGTTGGCTAAGGGTTACGCTAATCATGCAATCACCCCCAGCAGACGCGCCACCGTGACGCGATCGGAGTAGTCCAGACGCTGATTGCCAACAATCTGGTAATCTTCATGGCCTTTGCCCGCGACCAGCACCACATCGTTCTCTTTAGCCTGCATAACGGCGCAAGTCACCGCTTCAGCACGGCCTTCCATCACTTTGGCATGTCCGGCATCTAACATTCCCGCCAGAATATCGTTGATGATGGCACGCGGTTCTTCGGTACGCGGGTTATCGTCCGTCACCACCGCCACGTCAGCAAACTCTTCGGCAATTGCGCCCATCAGTGGACGCTTACCTTTATCGCGATCGCCACCACAGCCAAAGACACACCACAGCTTGCCCGCACAGTGCAGACGCGCCGCCTGTAAGGCTTTTTCCAGTGCATCCGGCGTATGCGCGTAATCCACCACCACCGTCGGTTTGCCTGGCGCAGTGAACACTTCCATACGTCCGCAAACCGGTTGCAGACGCGCGGCGGTTTTCAACAGATCAGCCAATGGATAGCCGAGTGCCAACAGTGTCGCCAGCGCGAGCAGCAGGTTGCTGACGTTAAAAGCGCCTATCAGATGGCTTTCAATTTCGCCATCGCCCCAACTTGAGCTAAAGCGAATCGTCACACCGCTGTCGTGATAGTTCACGTCGATCACTTTTAACCAGCGTCCGTGACAGTTCGGATTAATATGATCTTCCATTGATACCGCAACCGCGTCCGGCAGCTTTGCCAGCCAACGGCGGCCCACTTCATCGTCGGCGTTAATAATCGCCTGACCGCAATGATGTTCAGAATAAAGCAGCCATTTCGCAGCTTCGTAGTGTTCCATATCACCATGATAATCAAGGTGATCGCGGCTTAAGTTGGTAAAGACCGACGCCGCAAATTTCAATGCCGCCACACGGTGCTGTACCAGCCCGTGGGAGGAAACTTCCATTGCGCAAAACGTCGCGCCCTGCTCCACCAGCCCCGCCAGCTCATGCTGAACATCGACTGCCGAACCGGTGGTATTTTCTGTCGGGATCACTTTCCCCAGCAGACCGTTACCAACGGTGCCCATTACCGCGCTGGTTTCGCCAAGCAGTTGGCTCCACTGCGCCAGCAGCTGGGTAGTCGTGGTTTTGCCGTTGGTGCCCGTTACGCCTACGAGACGTAAATTGTCAGAGGGTTCATGGTAAAAGCGGCCCGCCAGTGCAGATAAACGCTCGTTGAGCTGGCTGAGATAGATGACCGGTACGCCGTGCATTTCACGGATTTCACCGTCGGTCGCCTCATCTTTCGCCTCTGCAATAATGGCAGCCACACCTTGCGCTATCGCCTGCGGGATATATCGACGCCCGTCCGCCTGATGACCTACTACAGCTACAAAGAGATCGCCCGCCGCAGCCACACGGCTGTCGAGTGTCATCTCTCGCAGTGCTCGCGAAGGTGCGTCTGGCACCCACGGAGCAAGAAGGTCGCGCAAATTACGATCTGCCACCTGTCCCCTCGCCTTGATTAATCACAAATTCATTTTTATCGCCCGTTGTCAGCGCATCCGGCTCGATGTTCATGGTACGCAATACGCCGCCCATGATGGCACCAAAGACCGGCGCGGAAACGGCGCCGCCGTAGTATTTACCCGCCTGCGGATCGTTGATAACAACAACCAGCGCGAAGCGCGGCTGACTCGCAGGCGCAACGCCTGCGGTATAAGCAATATATTTATTGATGTAGCGACCGTCCGGCCCGACCTTTTTCGCGGTACCGGTTTTAATGGCGATACGATAGCCTTTAATCGCCGCCTTCACGCCGCCGCCGCCCGGTAGCGCCACGCTTTCCATCATATGCACCACGGTGCGGACAATGGATTCCGGGAAGACACGTTCACCGGGAACCGGGGGGTCAACTTTGGTAATCGACAGTGGGCGATAAATGCCGTAGCTGCCGATAGTTGCGTAGACTCGCGCTAACTGTAACGGTGTTACCATTAGCCCGTAGCCGAAAGAGAAGGTGGCCCTCTCTATGTCAGACCACCGTTGTTTTTGAGGATATAAGCCACTGCGTTCTCCGACCAACCCCAAATTGGTCGCTTTCCCAGTCCAAAACGTGAGTAAGTATCTACTAACGCTGAGGACGGCATCGCTAACGCCAGCTTGGAAACACCGACGTTACTCGACTTCTGTAATACCCCGGTCAGGGTTAATTCGCTGTAGCGTGCCACGTCTTTGATTTCGTGGCCGTTAATTCGATAAGGAATGGTATTGAGTACCGAGTTTTCCCGCACCACGCCACGTTGCAACGCGGTCATCACCACCATCGGTTTAACCGTTGAGCCCGGTTCAAACACGTCGGTGATGGTACGGTTACGCATCGCCTCTTTCGGCGTGCCGCTCAGATTGTTAGGGTTGTATGACGGGCTGTTAGCCATCGCCAGCACTTCACCTGTGTTGACATCCACCAGCACGGCGCTACCAGATTCAGCCTTGTTAAAGGCCACCGCGTTGTTCAGTTCGCGATAAACCAGCGCCTGCAGGCGTTCATCAATACTCAGCGCCAGGTTGTGTGCTGCCTGGCTGTCAGTAGAAGAAATATCTTCAATTACGCGACCATAGCGGTCTTTACGCACAATGCGCTCACCCGGCTGCCCGGTAAGCCATTTATCGAAACTCTTCTCAACGCCCTCAATCCCTTGACTATCGACGTTAGTAAAGCCAATGAGGTGAGCAGTCACTTCGCCGGATGGATAATAACGGCGAGATTCTTCACGCAGATGAATACCCGGCAGTTTCAGTTTTTTGATGTAGTCCGCCATGTCAGGGTTTACCTGACGCGCCAGATAAATAAAGCGCCCTTTCGGGTTGGCGTTAATGCGGGCAGAAAGCTGATCCAGCGGAATATTGAGCGCGTTAGCCAGCGCCTTCCAGCGGTCACCGACGCTGATACCGCCAGCGTCATGCACTTCTTTCGGGTCAGCCCAAATCGCTTTTACCGGCACGCTCACCGCTAACGGGCGACCAGAACGGTCAGTAATCATGCCGCGGGAGGTGGAAACTTGCTGAACGCGAAGAGAACGCATGTCGCCCTCTTTCACCAGCATATCCGGGGAGATAACTTGTAACCACGCTACGCGTCCGAGCAGAAAAGCCAGCGCCAGGAGAATACAGCCGCATAACAACGCAAAACGCCAACTAATAAAGTTGGCATGTTCTTCCTGACGTTTTGGTTTCTGCGTTTTCGCCGCTGCTTTCATGCGTCGCGTTTATCCTTATTTTTGCACTACGATATTTTCTTGTGACGGATCAACATGCTGCATTTGCAGCTTTTCCGTGGCGATCCTTTCCACCCGGCTATGGTCGCCGAGCGCATTCTCTTCAAGGATCAGGTTGCGCCATTCAATGTCTAAAGCATCTCGCTCCAGCACCAGTTGTTCGCGCTGAGCGGTCAGTAAACGGGTATGGTGCGCCGTGGTTACCACGGTCACCGCCGTCAAAATAATGCAAATGAACAGGCAGAGTGGCAGCTTCCCAAATCGCAAAAGATCGTCACCGATAACACCAGGCAATGCATGGCGCTCGTGGCTTCCCATCGATCCTTTAACTTTGCTTAGAGCTTCTGTCACTCTGCTGATCATGCGTTCGTCCTCTCTGCGATACGCAGAACTGAACTACGGGCACGAGGATTCTCAGCCACCTCTTCTTCGCCCGGCATTAACTTGCCTAATGCTCGCAGCTGACGGCCACCCAGTTTTTTGAGCTGCTCTTCAGTCATCGGTAACCCTGCCGGAACTTGCGGACCGCGGCTGTTTTCACGCATAAAACGTTTCACAATACGGTCTTCCAGCGAGTGGAAGCTGATGATCGAAAGCCGCCCACCCGGGGCCAGCACGTTGAGCGAGCTTTTTAGCGCCTGCTCTATCTCCTCCAGTTCACTGTTTACCCAAATGCGCACCGCCTGGAAGGTACGGGTCGCGGGATGTTTAAACTTATCTTTCACCGGCGTTGCAGCAGCCACGACTTCCGCCAGTTCTTTGGTGCGGGTCATCGGCTGTTCGCGGTTACGCTCGACAATGGCGCGGGCAATGCGTTTGGCAAAACGCTCTTCACCATAGGTTTTCAATACCCAGGCGATATCGGCTTCTTCTGCGGTTTGTAGCCATTCAGCGGCTGACTGCCCACGGGTTGGGTCCATACGCATGTCCAGCGGACCATCGCGCATAAAGGAAAAGCCACGTTCAGCATCATCAAGTTGCGGTGAAGAGACGCCAAGATCGAGGAGAATGCCGTCGATCTTGCCGATAAGATCGCGCTCGGCAACGTATTCGCCCAGCGCGGAGAAAGGTCCGTGGATGATGGAGAAGCGCGGATCATCAATAGTCTTCGCAACGGCGATAGCCTGCGGGTCGCGATCGATCGCCAGCAAACGCCCCTCTTCGCCAAGCTGCGAGAGGATCAGACGTGAGTGACCACCGCGACCAAAAGTCCCATCAATGTAGATGCCATCAGGACGGATATTGAGGCCATTAACGGCTTCATCCAGCAGCACCGTAGTATGTTTATAGTTTTCCATCATTTTATAGAGACAAGTCCTGCAGTCGCTCCGATAAGTCTCCAGTAGCCAACTGCTCTGCGTCGATATCTTCCTTGACCTGTTGATGCCAGGTTGTTTCATCCCACAGCTCAAACTTGTTGAACTGTCCAACCAGCATCACTTCTTTTGTCAGCCCGGCATGTTGCCGCAGTACTGGCGCGATTAACAATCGACCTGCGCCATCCATCTGACATTCGCTGGCATGACCTAACAGTAGGCGCTGCACACGGCGCTCAACTGGGTTCATGCTCGACAGACGCGATAATTTTTGCTCGATAATTTCCCATTCAGGCAGGGGGTAAAGCAGCAGGCACGGGTGATGAATGTCAATGGTGCAAACCATTTGACCGGCAGCGTTCTCAAGCAGCTGTTCCCGATAACGGGTAGGCACTGATAAGCGCCCTTTGCTGTCGAGATTGACTAACGTTGCTCCCCGGAACATGCCAGCCTCACCCCTTATTCCCACTTTGCCCCACAATTTCCCACTGAAAGGAGTTTACGGAGCGGAGGAAAAGCTTGTCAAGCCAGTCACAAGGCATACCGAGGTAAAAAACCCGATGTTTACGGCTAATATCAGCGTTGTTTATTTTACGTCCAACGCGCGAAGCAAATTAACGTTATGAATAGCTGTAAGAAAAAATCCCTCATCGTCATCACTGTTTTAAAATGACTCACTATTTTCCACAGCAAATATAAAGTGTCAGTTTGCGACGCGAGCGGCATTTTAGGACATATCTTCCCCGGTTAACAGTCCTTGTTACGTCTGTGTGGCGCTTGATGCCAGCGGGTTTGCGCAAAAGCAAAGAAAAGTGTTTGTTAAATCGGCAATTCATCGCCGCATGTAACAAAATAATGCAAAAACGCGCTGTCGATATCACTTAATTATTGTGAATTTCAGCTGGTGAGTTAATTAACGGGCGGGTTTAAAACCATTTATCAATAATAGTCAGGAATAGTCTTATTTACTTTAAGCATATTGATGTCCAGTCCCGTACTCTACGCGCCAGAGGGAAATTCACCTGGCGCGTATTTTTGTTCGCGGCTTAGCTACGGCTGAGCACACCGCGGCGATAGAGATTACGTTTAATGCGCGTTAAACCAGGTTTTGGCTTACGCGGTTCGTCCAGGCTTGCCAGGACAATCTCCAGCACACGCTCTGCGACATCGCGGTGACGTTGAGCCACTGCCAGCACCGGGCACTGTAAGAAGTCGAGCAGTTCGTTATCGCCAAAGGTGGCAATTGCCAGGTCAGAAGGCAGTTTACCATCGCGACGTAGCGTGACATCCATCACCCCTTGCAACAACGCAAACGACGTTGTGAACAGCGCCTGCGGCATCGGATGCGTTTCCAGCCATTTTTCGAATAACTGGGCAGCCGCCTCCCGCTCATAGCTGTTGGCATACAGGAAATGCACTTCGCGCGGATCATCTTTCCAGGCAGTACGGAAACCTTGTTCACGCAGGAAGCTGACAGAAAGCTCCGGCAGCGCGCCAAGATAAAGCACCGTCTCGGCGGGAAACTTACGTAACTCTTCCGCCAGCATTTCGGCATCATCCTGATCGGCACCAACCACGCTGGTGAAATGTTCACGATCGAGGGCGCGGTCCAGCGCGACAATCGGGAACGGGTCGTTAGCCCAGCGTTGATAAAAAGGATGCTCAGGTGGCAACGACGTCGAAACAATAATGGCATCAACCTGACGCTGTAAAAGGTGCTCAATGCAGCGCATTTCGTTGTCTGGCTGATCTTCTGAGCAGGCAATCAGCAGTTGATAACCCCGTTGCCGCGCCTGGCGCTCAAGATAGTTAGCGATGCGGGTATAGCTGGTGTTCTCCAGATCGGGGATCACAAGACCAATAGAACGTGTGCGTCCAGCACGAAGCCCAGCTGCCACGGCGTTCGGGTGGTAATTGTGCTCACGCACCACAGCCATGACTTTTTCAACGGTTTTGTCGCTCACACGGTATTGCTTCGCTTTGCCGTTAATAACATAGCTTGCAGTGGTCCGCGACACTCCCGCCAGCCGAGCGATTTCATCCAGTTTCACAATTGCCCCTTGCGTAAAATGTAAAAACCATAGCCATTGTACTGGTATGGGTTAAATTCATTAACATCTAAGCGCAGAAAATTAACTGCGGCAACTGCTTTTATTCCAGGTTCCCACTGATTTCGCAAAAAAAGCCCAACGTGACATGTTGGGCTGCAAATTGCACACTGAGATCATTCTCAACGCATTATTTTATCGCCGCGCGAAAGTCCGACCACACCAGAGCGAGCAACTTCCACAATTTTCGCCACCTCGCGAATCGATGCTAAAAATGCATCAAGCTTATCGCTGGTGCCTGCTAATTGAACGGTATAAAGCGAGGGGGTGACATCGATAATTTGCCCACGGAATATTTCCGTATTACGTTTCACTTCGTCACGCCCGTAACCGCTGGCCTGAATTTTCACCAGCATGATTTCCCGCTCAACATGCGCGCCCTGCCCCAACTCACTCACGCGCAAGACATCGACCAGCTTGTGTAATTGCTTTTCGATCTGCTCAAGTACTTTTTCATCGCCCACGGTCTGGATGGTCATACGCGATAATGTCGGATCGTCGGTTGGCGCAACGGTCAGGCTTTCAATGTTGTAGCCTCGCTGGGAAAAAAGGCCAATCACGCGGGATAACGCGCCTGATTCATTTTCGAGTAAGACTGATAATATCCGGCGCATAATCAGGTTCTCTCCGTTTTGCTTAACCACATTTCATCCATTCCGCCCCCGCGAATCTGCATCGGGTAGACGTGCTCACTGCCATCGACGGTAACATCAACAAACACCAGGCGATTATTGCGCACCTGTTCCAGCGCCTCGCTAAGTTTGCTTTCCAGCTCATGCGGATGAGAGATCTGGATCCCGACGTGACCATAGGCTTCCGCCAGACGGACGAAATCGGGTAGTGATTGCATATAAGATTGTGAATGACGGCCGGAATAGATCATGTCCTGCCACTGTTTCACCATCCCCAGATAGCGGTTATTGAGATTCACCACCAGTACGGGCAACTCGTATTGCAACGCGGTAGACAGTTCCTGAATGTTCATCTGAATACTGCCGTCGCCAGTGACGCAAACCACGGTTTCTTCTGGCAACGCCATTTTGACGCCCAGTGCCGCAGGTAAACCAAAACCCATCGTGCCGAGGCCACCGGAATTGATCCAGCGACGCGGTTTGTCGAATGGATAATAAAGTGCAGCAAACATCTGGTGCTGCCCGACATCGGACGTCACGTAAGCGTCTCCCTTCGTCAACCGCCAAAGAGTCTCGATCACCGCCTGCGGTTTAATCTTTTCACTGTGAGTGTCATATTTCAGGCACTGACGAGCGCGCCACTGTTCAATTTGCTGCTACCAGTCGCGGATCTCATCCAGTGGTTGATGGGCGGATTCTTGCGACAAGAGTTCAAGCATTTGTTCGAGGACCTGGCGAGCATCCCCCACAATCGGGATATCCGCAGTCACGGTTTTAGAAATGGAAGTAGGATCAATATCGATATGCAGAACAGTGGCATTTGGGCAGTACTTTGCCAGATTGTTCGTCGTTCGGTCATCAAATCGTACCCCGACGGCGAAAATCACATCCGCGTTATGCATCGTCATATTGGCTTCGTAGGTACCGTGCATTCCCAGCATGCCCAGTGCCTGACGATGCGTTGCCGGAAACGCCCCCAGCCCCATCAATGAGGAAACAACGGGCAGATTCAACGCCTCCACCGTTTCTTTCAACTGCTGATGGCAGCCCGCCATGATTGCCCCACCGCCTACGTAGACAACCGGTTTTTTTGCCACTACCAGCGTTTGCAGAGCACGCTTAATTTGCCCTTTATGTCCGGTAGTAGTGGGATTGTAAGAACGCATACTGACCGACTCCGGCCAGACATAGGGTAATTTGTTCGCCGGATTAAGAATATCTTTCGGTAAATCAACGACTACTGGTCCAGGACGACCACTTGCCGCCAGCCAGAAAGCCTTTTTCAGCACCTGCGGAATGTCTTCCGTTTGCTTAACCAGAAAACTGTGTTTAACCACTGGTCGCGAAATCCCCACCATGTCGCACTCCTGAAAGGCATCGTAACCTATCAACGAGGTCGCTACCTGCCCGGAAAGGACAACTAATGGAATGGAATCCATATAAGCGGTGGCGATGCCGGTAATCGCATTGGTCGCCCCTGGACCCGACGTTACCAGCACGACGCCGACTTCCCCGGTCGCGCGCGCCAGACCATCGGCCATATGCACTGCCGCCTGCTCATGACGAACTAAAACATGATCGATACCACACACGGTATGCAATGCATCGTAAATATCAAGGACTGCGCCTCCAGGATAACCGAATACTTGTTTAACGCCCTGATCGATAAGCGATCGGACGACCATCTCGGCTCCAGACAACATCTCCATGGCCTGCCTCACTGTTTGATGGAAAAAATGTGTAAAACACATTAACCGTCCGATCTTGCTTAAGCAATTGGCAGCCAGAGACATAAACGCAGGGTAATAAGAATAAACAGGAGGAAAGGTGAAAAGAAACGATAAAATCCTCCATTACGAAGGATTAAATTGATAATAAATCGGCTGAATCCCACAACTTACAGCAATTTCTCTATTTTTTTAATTAATCCTAAAATAGAGAGCCCACACATTCAGAATAAAATTCTACATTCAATAAAAAATGCAGAATAAACCAGACATTCATGTCTGACCTATTCTGCATTCAGTTAGCGTTTGCAAATTGAGACTAATTGTTCTTCCATCCACTGATGGCCTTTATCGCGCCCGGCAGCTTCATGCCATGAGAGATAACAGGTTCTGCTGTTTTGTTTTAACAGCAGCGGTAATACCTGTAATTCTAAGGATTCAGCGAACTCTTCAGCCAGCCAACGCGGCGCAATAGCGACCAAATGCGTTTGCGACACCACGCTAAGTACGCTCATCATTGCCATGCCCTGATACGCGATACTGGCTTGCTTATCTACCGTGTCATACCAAGGTTGACTAAATGACGCGAAACGATCGAGCGAAACCGCCGCATGTTGTTCGTTATAAACATCATGTTTCAGTAACGGGCCTTTAATTGTTGGATGATTTTTGCTGGCTACCAGCACCATTTCATCTTTAAATAATGGCACGCTGGTAAATTCAGGACGATGGAAGTCTTCATAACTAATCACAAACTCCGTTTCCTGATAACGCAGCTGATGTTCAGTGTTCTGATTTAATGAAGACTTGAACATAACATGTATATTTGGCGCAATCTGCTCAATGTGATTATAAATCTGCGAGGTCAGAATGCTGTCTAACGGGCTGCAAACACAAAGATGAAATACACGTTCACTACTCGCGGGTTCAAAACCTGAACCAGGCAATTCATTTTGTACTAGTTGCAATGCCTGGCGAACTGAACCAAAAAGTTGAAATGCGCGAGCAGTCGGTTGAATACCACGGCCATAACGAACAAAAAGCTCGTCATTAAACATCACCTTCAGGCGTGCAACAGCGTTACTGACCGCAGGTTGCGACATACCCAGAACATGAGCGGCACGGGTAATGTTTTGCTCCTGCATCACGGCATCGAAAACGGTTAATAAGTTGAGATCGACCATGCGTAGCTGTGGCTTGCTTAACTCCGCCGTCTCTGAATGATCTGTTTGTACCTCTGGCATACTTAACTCCACTGTCACACTTAACTCCCTTTCCCTTATTGGAATGCAGAGAAATAATCCTGAAGAATATGATTTATCATGCATATAAAATAAGAAAAAGCAAAATGAGTAAAATTCGGAAAACATAAAGATACGGGTTCTGATAAAAACAGAATCCATTGCCGTGGAATGAGTCATTTACCACAGCATAATAATCCATAATGTTTTTGTTGCGAAAACAATCTAATCATAACTACCGCGAATACTCAATCATCTACAAAATGGATTAAATGTGCTTATTTAATAATTAATTTATATATTTAATGCATTAATTATTAACATTAATGGATCAATAATATTCACCAAATCAATATCAAAAAAAATTCGCAAAACATATAATTCAATACAAATCATCAGGATAGGTTTTGCAACGCGTGCATTTTGTCCCCTTTTTCCTCGTTGATTAGATGCAAAAATTTATTCTGAAATATGTCAACCTATGAAAAGTGTCGGTCGTTAAACAGAAATTAATATCGCTTGCTTTAACCACCGCAGCACAATTAGCTAATTTTACGGATGCAGAACTCGCGCTGGCGGGACGTTTTTATTGCGTCAGGGTTGACATCCGTTTTTGTATCCAGTAACTCTAAAAGCATATCGCATTCATCTGGAGCTGATTTAATGACTCACATCGTTCGCTTTATCGGTCTACTACTACTAAACGCATCTTCTTTGCGCGGTAGACGAGTGAGCGGCATCCAGCATTAAGCCAGCACGCAGTCAAACAAAAAACCCGCGCCATTGCGCGGGTTTTTTTATGCCCGAAGCGAGGCGCTCTAAAAGAGACAAGGACCCAAACCATGAGCCAGCAAGTCATTATTTTCGATACCACATTGCGCGACGGTGAACAGGCGTTACAGGCAAGCTTGAGTGTGAAAGAAAAACTGCAAATTGCGCTGGCCCTTGAGCGTATGGGTGTTGACGTGATGGAAGTCGGTTTCCCCGTCTCTTCGCCGGGCGATTTTGAATCAGTGCAAACCATCGCCCGCCAGGTTAAAAACAGCCGCGTATGCGCGTTAGCTCGCTGCGTGGAGAAAGATATCGACGTGGCGGCCGAATCCCTGAAAGTCGCCGAAGCCTTCCGTATTCATACCTTTATTGCCACTTCGCCAATGCACATCGCCACCAAGCTGCGCAGCACGCTGGATGAAGTGATCGAACGCGCTATCTATATGGTGAAACGCGCCCGTAATTACACCGATGATGTTGAATTTTCTTGCGAAGATGCCGGGCGTACCCCCATTGCCGATCTGGCGCGAGTGGTCAAAGCGGCGATTAATGCCGGTGCCACCACCATCAACATTCCGGACACCGTGGGCTACACCATGCCGTTTGAGTTCGCCGGAATCATCAGCGGTCTGTATGAACGCGTACCTAACATCGACAAAGCCATTATTTCCGTACATACCCACGACGATTTAGGCCTGGCGGTCGGCAACTCACTGGCGGCGGTACATGCCGGTGCACGCCAGGTGGAAGGTGCAATGAACGGGATCGGCGAGCGTGCCGGTAACTGTTCGCTGGAAGAAGTCATCATGGCGATTAAAGTTCGTAAGGATATTCTCAACGTCCACACCGCCATTAATCACCAGGAGATATGGCGCACCAGCCAGTTAGTTAGCCAGATTTGTAATATGCCGATCCCGGCAAACAAAGCCATTGTTGGCAGCGGCGCATTCGCTCACTCCTCCGGTATCCACCAGGATGGCGTGCTGAAAAACCGCGAAAACTACGAAATCATGACACCAGAATCTATTGGTCTGAACCAAATCCAGCTGAATCTGACCTCTCGTTCGGGGCGTGCGGCGGTGAAACATCGCATGGATGAGATGGGGTATAAAGAAAGTGAATATAATTTAGACAATTTGTACGATGCTTTCCTGAAGCTGGCGGACAAAAAAGGTCAGGTGTTTGATTACGATCTGGAGGCGCTGGCCTTCATCGGTAAGCAGCAAGAAGAGCCGGAGCATTTCCGTCTGGATTACTTCAGCGTGCAGTCTGGCTCTAACGATATCGCCACCGCCGCCGTCAAACTGGCCTGTGGCGAAGAAGTCAAAGCAGAAGCCGCCAACGGTAACGGTCCGGTCGATGCCGTCTATCAGGCAATTAACCGCATCACTGACTATAACGTCGAACTGGTGAAATACAGCCTGACCGCCAAAGGTCACGGTAAAGATGCGCTGGGTCAGGTGGATATTGTCGCCAACTACAACGGTCGCCGCTTCCACGGCGTCGGCCTGGCCACCGATATTGTCGAGTCCTCCGCCAAAGCCATGGTGCACGTACTGAACAATATCTGGCGTGCCGCAGAAGTCGAAAAAGAGTTGCAACGCAAAGCTCAACACAACGAAAACAACAAGGAAACCGTGTGATGTCGAAGAATTACCATATTGCCGTATTGCCGGGGGACGGTATTGGTCCGGAAGTGATGACCCAGGCGCTGAAAGTGCTGGATGCCGTGCGCAACCGCTTTGCGATGCGCATCACCACCAGCCATTACGATGTAGGCGGCGCAGCCATTGATAACCACGGGCAACCACTGCCGCCTGCGACGGTTGAAGGTTGTGAGCAAGCCGATGCCGTGCTGTTTGGCTCGGTAGGCGGTCCGAAATGGGAACATTTACCACCAGACCAGCAACCAGAACGCGGCGCGCTGTTGCCTTTGCGTAAGCACTTCAAATTATTCAGCAACCTGCGTCCGGCAAAACTGTATCAGGGGCTGGAAGCATTCTGTCCGCTGCGTGCTGACATTGCCGCTAACGGCTTCGACATCCTGTGCGTGCGCGAACTGACCGGCGGCATCTATTTCGGTCAGCCAAAAGGCCGCGAAGGTAGCGGACAGTATGAAAAAGCGTTTGATACCGAGGTGTATCACCGTTTTGAGATCGAACGTATCGCCCGCATCGCGTTTGAATCTGCCCGCAAGCGTCGCCACAAAGTCACCTCAATCGACAAAGCCAACGTGCTGCAATCCTCTATTTTATGGCGGGAGATCGTTAACGAGATCGCCACGGAATACCCGGATGTCGAACTGGCGCATATGTACATCGACAACGCCACCATGCAGCTGATTAAAGATCCATCACAGTTTGACGTCCTGCTGTGCTCCAACCTGTTTGGCGACATTCTGTCTGACGAGTGCGCAATGATCACTGGCTCGATGGGGATGTTGCCTTCCGCCAGCCTGAACGAGCAAGGTTTTGGTCTGTATGAACCGGCAGGCGGCTCAGCACCAGATATCACAGGCAAAAACATCGCCAACCCGATTGCGCAAATTCTGTCGCTGGCACTGCTGCTGCGCTACAGCCTGGATGCCGATGATGCGGCTTGCGCCATTGAACGCGCCATTAACCGCGCATTAGAAGAAGGCATTCGCACCGGGGATTTAGCCCGTGGCGCTGCCGCCGTTAGTACCGATGAAATGGGCGATATCATTGCCCGCTATGTGGCAGAAGGGGTGTAATCATGGCTAAAACGTTATACGAAAAATTATTCGACGCTCACGTAGTGTACGAAGCCGAAAACGAAACCCCGCTGTTATATATCGACCGCCACCTGGTGCATGAAGTGACCTCACCGCAGGCGTTCGATGGTCTGCGCGCCCACGGTCGCCCGGTACGTCAGCCGGGCAAAACCTTCGCCACTATGGATCACAACGTCTCTACCCAGACGAAAGACATTAATGCCTGTGGTGAAATGGCGCGCATCCAGATGCAGGAGCTGATTAAAAACTGCAAAGAATTTGGCGTCGAACTGTATGACCTGAATCACCCGTATCAGGGGATCGTCCACGTAATGGGGCCGGAACAGGGCGTCACCTTGCCGGGGATGACCATTGTCTGCGGCGACTCGCATACCGCCACCCACGGCGCGTTTGGCGCACTGGCCTTTGGTATCGGCACTTCCGAAGTTGAACACGTACTGGCAACGCAAACCCTGAAACAGGGCCGCGCAAAAACCATGAAAATTGAAGTCCAGGGCAAAGCCGCGCCGGGCATTACCGCAAAAGATATCGTGCTGGCAATTATCGGTAAAACCGGTAGCGCAGGCGGCACCGGGCATGTGGTGGAGTTTTGCGGCGAAGCAATCCGTGATTTAAGCATGGAAGGTCGTATGACCCTGTGCAATATGGCAATCGAAATGGGCGCAAAAGCCGGTCTGGTTGCACCGGACGAAACCACCTTTAACTATGTCAAAGGCCGTTTGCATGCGCCGAAAGGCAAAGATTTCGACGACGCCGTTGCCTACTGGAAAACCCTGCAAACCGACGAAGGCGCAACTTTCGATACCGTTGTCACTCTGCAAGCAGAAGAAATTTCACCGCAGGTCACCTGGGGCACCAATCCAGGCCAGGTGATTTCCGTGAACGACAATATTCCCGATCCGGCTTCGTTTGCCGATCCGGTTGAACGCGCGTCGGCAGAAAAAGCGCTGGCCTATATGGGGCTGAAACCGGGCATTCCGCTGACCGAAGTGGCTATCGACAAAGTGTTTATCGGTTCCTGTACCAACTCGCGCATTGAAGATTTACGCGCGGCAGCGGAGATCGCCAAAGGGCGAAAAGTCGCGCCAGGCGTGCAGGCACTGGTGGTTCCCGGCTCTGGCCCGGTAAAAGCCCAGGCGGAAGCGGAAGGTCTGGATAAAATCTTTATTGAAGCCGGTTTTGAATGGCGCTTGCCTGGCTGCTCAATGTGTCTGGCGATGAACAACGACCGTCTGAATCCGGGCGAACGTTGTGCATCCACCAGCAACCGTAACTTTGAAGGCCGCCAGGGGCGCGGCGGGCGCACGCATCTGGTCAGCCCGGCAATGGCTGCCGCTGCTGCTGTGACCGGACATTTCGCCGACATTCGCAACATTAAATAAGGAGCAGACCATGGCAGAGAAATTTATCAAACACACAGGCCTGGTGGTTCCGCTGGATGCCGCCAATGTCGATACCGATGCAATCATCCCGAAACAGTTTTTGCAGAAAGTGACCCGTACGGGTTTTGGCGCGCATCTGTTTAACGACTGGCGTTTTCTCGATGAAAAAGGCCAACAGCCAAACCCGGACTTCGTGCTGAACTTCCCGCAGTATCAGGGCGCTTCCATTTTGCTGGCACGAGAAAACTTCGGCTGTGGCTCCTCGCGTGAGCACGCGCCCTGGGCATTGACCGACTACGGTTTTAAAGTGGTGATTGCGCCGAGTTTTGCTGACATCTTCTACGGCAATAGCTTTAACAACCAGCTGCTGCCGGTGAAATTAAGCGATGCAGAAGTGGACGAACTGTTTGCGCTGGTGAAAGCCAATCCGGGGATCCATTTCGACGTGGATCTGGAAGCGCAAGAGGTGAAAGCGGGAGAGAAAACCTATCGCTTTACCATCGATGCCTTCCGCCGCCACTGCATGATGAACGGTCTGGACAGTATTGGGCTTACCTTGCAGCACGACGACGCCATTGCCGCTTATGAAGCAAAACAACCTGCGTTTATGAATTAATCCCCTTGCCCGGTCAAATGACCGGGCTTTCCGCTATCGTCCACGTCATCAAACGTCTTTAACCTTTGCGGTTAAAAATAATGCGACAACAGAAATAACCGCAATTACCCAGTAGACAGCAAAGTGCCCCCAACTTTGTGCAATTGCTCCCTGAATAACGCCAGCCAGAATTACCCCGGTAGAAATACTGTTAGTAAATAAGGTGGTAGCTGCCCCCGCTCTTCCAGGCATTAAATCCTGAAACCATAGCATCCCAATACCCGCAACAATGCCGATAAATACAGCGTTAAAAAGTTGCAGCGTCATCAACGCCATACGGCTATGAAAGAAAATCAATCCGGTGTAAAACAGTACTCCTGCCGCCACTGCTATGACCATCATTCGCCGCTTACCATAACGTTTGACATAGTAGCCAGCCAGAATCATTGCTGGTATTTCCAGTCCAGCTGCCGTCCCCATCAGGAAACCCGCCAGTTTGTCTGGCAATCCTAACTCGCTACTGATCCACAACGGCATATCAATAATGTACATGGTGTTGCAGGTCCACATTAACGTCGAGGCGACAAATAACATCCGTACGTTACTATCCTGCCAGCCACCTTGCATTGATAAAGCATTTTCCGACGGCAGTTCTACCCGCGCCACAGACGGAAGCATAAATGCAATCAATACCAGACTGAGTGTGAATATCCCGGCGGCAATCGAAAACATCACCACTTCTCGCGCCGAGTTATCCGCATATTCCCGCGCCAGAGCAAATAACTGTGGCATTGCCGTATTGGCCAGAGATGCCAGAAGCACACCACAGGTGATAAGCGTCAGATAATGACGATTAAATGCAAACAATGGCGCATTGCCGATAGCCATCAAACAGCAAAATATAATCAGTTTTCGCCGATCGCCCTGACTGTCAGAACGTTTTGCCAACCAGAGGCTTACGCCGATCCCAGCAATAGTATTCACCGTATAAAAGAGTCCGATCCAGAAAGGTTGCGCGCCAACCTCACGACTCAGAAATAAGCTCAATGTAGGAGCCTGTAGCGCCCCGGCCACCCCCATTGCCGCGTAAACACCGTTCATACGGCGAGCCATCGTCATTATCCAGATCATACGTTCCCTTTTTAGCGCGGCGAGAATAAAAAAAACCAGCAGGTATAATCTGCTGGCGGGTGATTTTACACCAATACTCAGTCACACATGATGCAGGCAAGTCAACTTTCAGAATTGCGGTCATCCCACTGCATCAGTCCTTCAAGCATGGTTAATCGTTGTGGGACGCTTAACCAACGCAACCAGCACAACTTCGCTGTCGCGGTAAAATAGTGCTGATAAAACTGACGCATGGGGCACCTCCTTGCTTCATCTTTAGGAATTATTGACTTAATATAGGGAAAATAAAATTGCTGTCTTTTGCGCAGGAGTTCCCCTTTTATGCCATCTGCTCGTCTGCAACAACAGTTCATCCGCCTGTGGCAATGCTGCGAGGGTAAATCGCAGGACACAACGCTCAACGAACTGGCAGCGTTATTGAGCTGCTCGCGTCGTCATATGCGTACCCTGCTCAACACCATGCAGGATCGCGGCTGGCTGACGTGGGAAGCGGAAGTCGGGCGCGGTAAACGCTCGCGTCTGACATTCCTCTATACCGGGCTGGCGCTTCAGCAACAGCGGGCGGAAGACCTGCTGGAGCAGGATCGTATCGACCAACTAGTGCAGTTGGTTGGCGACAAAGCGACTGTGCGGCAAATGCTGGTTTCTCATCTGGGCCGCAGCTTCCGCCAGGGGCGGCACATCCTGCGCGTGCTCTACTATCGTCCGTTGCGTAATCTGCTACCTGGCAGCGCATTGCGCCGTTCCGAAACCCATATTGCCCGGCAAATCTTCAGTTCGCTAACGCGCATAAATGAGGAAAATGGGGAACTGGAAGCAGACATCGCCCACCACTGGCAGCAAATATCACCGCTTCACTGGCGTTTCTTTTTGCGTCCAGGAGTCCATTTTCATCATGGTCGTGAACTGGAAATGGACGACGTGATCGCCTCTTTAAAACGAATCAATACGCTGCCGCTCTATTCGCATATTGCGGACATTGTGTCGCCGACGCCCTGGACGCTGGATATCCATCTCACGCAACCGGACCGCTGGTTACCGTTACTGCTGGGGCAAGTTCCGGCGATGATCCTGCCGCGCGAATGGGAAACCCTCAGTAACTTTGCCAGCCATCCCATCGGCACCGGTCCGTATGCGGTGATCCGCAACACCACCAATCAACTGAAAATTCAGGCATTCGATGACTTCTTCGGTTACCGGGCATTAATCGATGAAGTTAACGTCTGGGTTCTGCCGGAAATTGCCGACGAGCCAGCTGGAGGTCTGATGCTAAAAGGTCCACAGGGTGAGGAAAAAGAGATTGAAAGCCGCCTAGAGGAAGGTTGCTACTATTTACTATTCGACAGCCGCACCCATCGCGGAGCGAATCAGCAAGTCAGGGACTGGGTAAGCTATGTGCTTTCTCCAACTAATCTGGTCTATTTCGCTGAGGAACAGTACCAGCAACTGTGGTTCCCGGCTTATGGACTGCTCCCCCGTTGGCACCATGCCCGCACCATAAAGAGCGAAAAACCGGCTGGCCTGGAAAGCCTCACCCTGACCTTTTATCAGGATCACAGTGAGCATCGGGTGATTGCCGGGATCATGCAGCAGATTCTGGCAAGTCACCAGGTCACGCTGGAAATCAAAGAGATCAGCTACGATCAGTGGCATGAAGGAGAGATCGAGAGCGATATCTGGCTTAATAGCGCCAACTTTACGCTGCCGCTGGATTTTTCGCTGTTCGCGCACTTGTGCGAGGTGCCGCTGCTCCAACACTGTATTCCGATCGACTGGCAAGCCGACGCCGCCCGCTGGCGCAATGGCGAAATGAACCTGGCGAACTGGTGCCAGCAACTGGTCGCCAGTAAAGCAATGGTGCCGCTTATCCACCACTGGCTGATCATTCAGGGACAACGCAGTATGCGCGGCCTGCGTATGAATACCCTCGGCTGGTTCGATTTTAAATCAGCGTGGTTTGCGCCGCCGGATCCATGATTGCTGGTAGATAACAAAATCATTACACTAACACCGTTCTCAACGGGGTGCCACGCAAACGCGTGCGCTGAGAAAATACCCGTCGAACCTGATCCGGATAACGCCAGCGAAGGGATTTGAGGCTCCTTCTCAAGTCCTTTGCCACTCTTTTTTGAGGTGCAAAGTGTTAAAAAAATGTCTTCCCCTGCTGTTGCTGTGCACAGCGCCCGTTTTCGCTAAACCCGTTCTGACTGTTTATACCTACGATTCCTTCGCCGCCGACTGGGGGCCTGGTCCAAAGATCAAAAAAGCTTTTGAAGCCGACTGTAACTGCGAACTGAAACTGGTGGCGCTGGAAGATGGCGTTTCGCTTCTCAACCGTCTACGGATGGAAGGCAAAAATAGTAAAGCCGATGTGGTGCTGGGGCTGGATAACAATCTGTTAGACGCCGCCAGTAAAACCGGACTATTTGCCAAAAGCGGTGTGGCAGCGGATGCCGTTAACGTTCCCGGCGGCTGGAATAATGACACTTTCGTCCCGTTTGATTACGGCTATTTCGCCTTCGTCTATGACAAGAACAAACTGAAAAACCCGCCGCAAAGCCTGAAAGAATTGGTTGAGAGCGATCAAAACTGGCGGGTGATTTATCAGGATCCGCGCACCAGTACGCCGGGGCTGGGCCTGCTGTTGTGGATGCAAAAAGTCTATGGCGATGACGCCCCACAAGCCTGGCAAAAACTGGCGAAGAAAACCGTCACGGTCACCAAAGGCTGGAGCGAAGCCTACGGCCTGTTTTTAAAAGGTGAAAGCGATCTGGTACTGAGTTACACCACCTCTCCGGCTTATCACATTCTCGAAGAGAAAAAAGATAACTACGCCGCCGCGAACTTTAGCGAAGGTCACTATCTGCAGGTGGAAGTCGCCGCCCGCACCGCTGCCAGCAAGCAGCCGGAGCTGGCGCAAAAATTCCTCCAGTTTATGGTTTCTCCGGCTTTTCAGAATGCGATCCCAACCGGTAACTGGATGTATCCGGTGGCAAATGTCACGCTGCCTGCCGGGTTTGAACAATTGACCAAACCGGCCACCACGCTGGAGTTCACACCAGCTGAAGTGGCGGCACAACGTCAGGCATGGATTAGCGGATGGCAACGCGCCGTCAGCCGTTAATTCCCGGCTGGTTAATTCCAGGTGTAAGCGCCGCCACGCTGGTGGTAGCGGTTGCGCTCGCGGCGTTTCTCGCCCTGTGGTGGAACGCGCCGCAGGGTAACTGGGTGGCAGTCTGGCAGGACAGCTACCTGTGGCATGTGGTGCGCTTCTCCTTCTGGCAGGCGTTTCTCTCGGCGCTACTCTCTGTCGTACCCGCGATATTCCTCGCCCGCGCCCTCTATCGCAGGCGCTTTCCGGGTCGGCTGGCGCTGTTGCGTCTGTGCGCAATGACCTTGATCCTCCCGGTGCTGGTTGCTGTTTTCGGCATTCTTAGCGTCTATGGTCGCCAGGGCTGGCTGGCATCGCTCTGCCAATCGCTCGGTCTGGAGTGGACCTTTTCGCCCTACGGCCTGCAAGGTATTTTGCTGGCGCACGTATTTTTTAATCTGCCGATGGCGAGCCGCTTATTACTCCAGGCACTGGAAAACATTCCCGACGAACAACGTCAGCTTGCCGCCCAGCTTGGGATGCGCGGCTGGCATTTTTTCCGCTTCGTCGAATGGCCGTGGTTACGGCGACAAATCCCGCCGGTTGCTGCACTTATCTTTATGCTCTGTTTCGCCAGCTTCGCCACCGTGCTATCACTGGGCGGCGGTCCGCAGGCGACCACTATCGAGCTGGCTATTTATCAGGCGCTGAGTTACGACTACGATCCTGCCCGCGCGGCGATGCTGGCGCTGATCCAGATGGTGTGTTGCCTTGGGCTGGTACTGTTGAGTCAGCGATTGAGTAAGGCCATTGCGCCAGGCACCACGCTGCTGCAAGGCTGGCGCGACCCGGACGATCGTCTGCATAGCCGCATTTGCGACACGGTGTTAATAGTGCTGGCGCTGCTGCTGTTGTTGCCACCGTTGCTGGCGGTGATCGTCGATGGGGTAAATCGCCAGTTGCCGGAAGTGCTGGCACAACCGGTGCTGTGGCAGGCGCTGTGGACCTCGTTGCGTATTGCGCTGGCGGCAGGTGTATTGTGCGTAGTGCTGACCATGATGCTGCTATGGAGCAGTCGCGAACTTCGGGCGCGGCAGAAAATGCTGGCGGGTCAGGCGCTGGAGATGAGCGGCATGTTGATTCTCGCCATGCCGGGGATTGTGCTGGCTACCGGCTTCTTTTTACTGCTCAACAACACTATCGGCCTGCAACAATCTGCTGACGGCATTGTGATTTTCACCAATGCGTTAATGGCGATCCCTTATGCGCTGAAAGTACTGGAAAACCCGATGCGCGATATCACCGCCCGCTACAGTATGTTGTGTCAGTCGCTGGGCATTGAAGGCTGGTCGCGCTTAAAAGTGGTGGAGCTGCGCGCCCTGAAACGTCCACTGGCGCAGGCGCTGGCCTTTGCCTGCGTGCTGTCGATTGGTGATTTTGGCGTGGTGGCGTTGTTCGGTAACGATGATTTCCGTACCCTGCCGTTTTATCTCTACCAGCAAATTGGCTCCTATCGCAGCCAGGACGGCGCGGTCACCGCGTTAATTCTGCTGCTACTCTGTTTTCTGCTGTTTACCGTGATTGAAAAACTACCGGGGCGAAATGTTAAAACTGACTGATATCACCTGGCTTTACCAACATTTGCCGATGCGTTTTAGCTTAACGGTGGAACGCGGCGAGCAGGTGGCGATCCTCGGGCCAAGCGGCGCAGGTAAAAGTACCCTGCTGAATTTGATTGCCGGTTTTCTGACGCCAGCCAGCGGTTCGCTGACTATCGATGGCGTTGATCACACCACGACGCCGCCGTCACGCCGTCCGGTGTCGATGCTGTTTCAGGAGAACAACCTGTTCAGCCACCTGACGGTCGCGCAGAACATCGGGCTGGGGCTTAATCCAGGATTGAAGCTGAACGCGGCACAGCAGGAGAAAATGCACGCTATCGCCCGTCAGATGGGGATTGATAATTTAATGGCGCGGTTACCGGGCGAGCTTTCCGGCGGCCAGCGACAGCGCGTGGCGTTAGCGCGTTGTCTGGTGCGCGAACAGCCGATTTTATTGCTCGATGAACCGTTCTCTGCGCTCGATCCGGCGTTACGTCAGGAGATGCTGACGCTGGTGAGCACGAGCTGCCAGCAGCAAAAAATGACGCTATTGATGGTGTCGCACAGTGTGGAAGATGCGGCGCGGATCGCCACACGCTCGGTGGTGGTCGCCGACGGGCGCATCGCCTGGCAGGGTAAGACTGAAGAATTGTTGAGCGGTAAGGCGAGTGCTTCGGCAATATTGGGGATTACGGGTTAGTATGCACTGTCAGATGCGGCGTGAACACCTTATCCGACCTACGGACAGTGCGTTTTGTAGGCCTGATAAGACGCGGTCAGCGTCGCATCAGGCAACCCGCACAAGACAATCCCCTAAACCCCAACCACTTTACGCAAAATATCGATATACACCGGCATCAACGGCTGGCGAATTAACACCACCAGCGCCACCACGCCGATGGCAGAAATCAACGGCGTCAGCCACAACAAACGGCCGCGCGACAAATAATGACTTAAACGATCGGTTGCTTTACCGCTGCGCCATAACCGCCAGCACAGCCAGCCACCAACCCACAAAAATACCGCCGTCGCCAGCAGCAACCATTTAAACTCGCCGCTCTGCATTCCGGCTGGAATATCGATCGCCGCGCCCGCCAGAATCCCAGGCAGGAAGTAAAACGGTGGCCACAGCAGGCAGCCGATAATATTCGGCGTAATGAATTTTGCCACCGGCAGATCCAGCATTCCCGCCACCATTGGCACCAGCGGACGCGTCGGGCCAACAAAGCGACCGACCAGAATGGTGAACATGCTGTGTTGATGCAACGCATGTTCAGTTTTATCGAGTAATGCTTTGTTTTTCTTCAGAAATGACCAGCGATGCAACGGCTTTTTAAAACGCCAGCCCAGCCAGAAGGAGATCCAGTCGCCCAGCAGACAACCGACAATCCCTGCCAGCCAGGCGTGCCAGAAACTTAACTCGCCGCTGCCAATCAGCGCTCCCAGCCCCGCCATCAGCACCGTACCGGGTAGAATCAAACCGACCAGCGCCAGCGACTCCAGAAAGGCCACCAACACCACCGCCATCAATGAATACACGGTAGATTGGGTAATAAAGTGTTCCAGCAATGCTTGCATAATGTGCCTGTCAAATGGACGAAGCAGGGATTCTGCAAACCCTATGCTACTCCGTCAAGCCGTCAATTGTCTGATTCGTTACCAATTATGACAACTTGACGGCTACATCATTCACTTTTTCTTCACAACCGGCACGGAACTCGCTCGGGCTGGCCCCGGTGCATTTTTTAAATACCCGCGAGAAATAGAGTTGATCGTCAAAACCAACATTGCGACCGACGGTGGCGATAGGCATCCGGGTGGTGCTCAAAAGCAGCTTCGCCTGGCTGATACGTTGGTCCTCGCGCCAGCTTAAGACGCTAATCCCTAACTGCTGGCGGAAAAGATGTGACAGACGCGACGGCGACAAGCAAACATGCTGTGCGACGCTGGCGATATCAAAATCGCTGTCTGCCAGGTGATCGCTGATGTACTGACAAGCCTCGCGTACCCGATTATCCATCGGTGGATGGAGCGACTCGTTAATCGCTTCCATGCGCCGCAGTAACAATTGCTCAAGCAGATTTATCGCCAGCAGCTCCGAATAGCGCCCTTCCCCTTGCCCGGCGTTAATGATTTGCCCAAACAGGTCGCTGAAATGCGGCTGGTGCGCTTCATCCGGGCGAAAGAAACCCGTATTGGCAAATATTGACGGCCAGTTAAGCCATTCATGCCAGTAGGCGCGCGGACGAAAGTAAACCCACTGGTGATACCATTCGCGAGCCTCCGGATGACGACCGTAGTGATGAATCTCTCCTGGCGGGAACAGCAAAATATCACCCGGTCGGCAAACAAATTCTCGTCCCTGATTTTTCACCACCCCCTGACCGCGAATGGTGAGATTGAGAATATAACCTTTCATTCCCAGCGGTCGGTCGATAAAAAAATCGAGATAACCGTTGGCCTCAATCGGCGTTAAACCCGCCACCAGATGGGCATTAAACGAGTATCCCGGCAGCAGGGGATCATTTTGCGCTTCAGCCATACTTTTCATACTCCCGCCATTCAGAGAAGAAACCAATTGTCCATATTGCATCAGACATTGCCGTCACTGCGTCTTTTACTGGCTCTTCTCGCTAACCCAACCGGTAACCCCGCTTATTAAAAGCATTCTGTAACAAAGCGGGACCAAAGCCATGACAAAAACGCGTAACAAAAGTGTCTATAATCACGGCAGAAAAGTCCACATTGATTATTTGCACGGCGTCACACTTTGCTATGCCATAGCATTTTTATCCATAAGATTAGCGGATCCTACCTGACGCTTTTTATCGCAACTCTCTACTGTTTCTCCATACCCGTTTTTTTGGATGGAGTGAAACGATGGCGATTGCAATTGGCCTCGATTTTGGCAGTGATTCTGTGCGAGCTTTGGCGGTGGACTGCGCCAGCGGTGAAGAGATCGCCACCAGCGTAGAGTGGTATCCCCGTTGGCAAAAAGGGCAATTTTGTGATGCCCCGAATAACCAGTTCCGTCATCATCCGCGTGACTACATTGAGTCAATGGAAGCGGCACTGAAAACCGTGCTTGCAGAGCTTAGCGTCGAACAGCGCGCAGCTGTGGTCGGGATTGGCGTTGACAGTACCGGCTCGACGCCCGCACCGATTGATGCCGACGGTAACGTGCTGGCGCTGCGCCCGGAGTTTGCCGAAAAACCAAACGCGATGTTCGTATTGTGGAAAGACCACACTGCGGTTGAAGAAGCGGAAGAGATTACCCGTTTGTGCCACGCGCCGGGCAACGTTGACTACTCCCGCTACATTGGTGGTATTTATTCCAGCGAATGGTTCTGGGCAAAAATCCTGCATGTGACTCGCCAGGACAGCGCCGTGGCGCAATCTGCCGCATCGTGGATTGAGCTGTGCGACTGGGTGCCAGCTCTGCTTTCCGGTACCACCCGCCCGCAGGATATTCGTCGCGGACGTTGCAGCGCCGGGCATAAATCTCTGTGGCACGAAAGCTGGGGCGGCTTGCCGCCAGCCAGTTTCTTTGATGAGCTGGACCCGATCCTCAATCGCCATTTGCCTTCCCCGCTGTTCACTGACACCTGGACTGCCGATATTCCGGTGGGCACCTTATGCCCGGAATGGGCGCAGCGTCTCGGCCTGCCTGAAAGCGTGGTGATTTCCGGCGGCGCGTTTGACTGCCATATGGGCGCAGTTGGCGCAGGCGCACAGCCTAACGCACTGGTAAAAGTTATCGGTACTTCCACCTGCGACATTCTGATTGCCGACAAACAGAGCGTTGGCGAGCGGGCAGTTAAAGGTATTTGCGGTCAGGTTGATGGCAGCGTGGTACCTGGATTTATCGGTCTGGAAGCAGGCCAATCGGCGTTTGGTGATATCTACGCCTGGTTTGGTCGCGTACTCGGCTGGCCGCTGGAACAGCTTGCCGCCCAGCATCCGGAACTGAAAGCGCAAATCAACGCCAGCCAGAAACAACTGCTTCCGGCGCTGACCGAAGCATGGGCCAAAAATCCGTCTCTGGATCACCTGCCGGTGGTGCTCGACTGGTTTAACGGCCGCCGCACACCGAACGCTAACCAACGCCTGAAAGGGGTGATTACCGATCTTAACCTCGCTACCGACGCTCCGCTGCTGTTTGGCGGTTTGATTGCTGCCACCGCCTTTGGCGCACGCGCAATCATGGAGTGCTTTACCGATCAGGGGATCGCCGTCAATAACGTGATGGCGCTGGGCGGCATCGCGCGGAAAAACCAGGTCATTATGCAGGCCTGCTGCGACGTGCTGAATCGCCCGCTGCAAATTGTTGCCTCTGACCAGTGCTGTGCGCTCGGTGCGGCGATTTTTGCTGCCGTCGCCGCGAAAGTGCACGCAGACATCCCATCAGCCCAGCAAAAAATGGCCAGTGCGGTAGAGAAAACCCTGCAACCGCGCAGCGAACAGGCACAACGCTTTGAACAGCTTTATCGCCGCTATCAGCAATGGGCGATGAGCGCCGAACAACACTATCTTCCAACTTCCGCCCCGGCACAGGCTGCCCAGGCCGTTCCGACTCTATAAGGACACGATAATGACGATTTTTGATAATTATGAAGTGTGGTTTGTCATTGGCAGCCAGCATCTGTATGGCCCGGAAACCCTGCGTCAGGTCACCCAACATGCCGAGCACGTTGTTAATGCGCTGAATACGGAAGCGAAACTGCCCTGCAAACTGGTGTTGAAACCGCTGGGCACCACGCCGGATGAAATCACCGCTATTTGCCGCGACGCGAATTACGACGATCGTTGCGCTGGTCTGGTGGTGTGGCTGCACACCTTCTCCCCGGCCAAAATGTGGATCAACGGCCTGACCATGCTCAACAAACCGTTGCTGCAATTCCACACCCAGTTTAACGCGGCGCTGCCGTGGGACAGTATCGATATGGACTTTATGAACCTGAACCAGACTGCACATGGCGGTCGCGAGTTCGGCTTCATTGGCGCGCGTATGCGTCAGCAACATGCCGTGGTTACCGGTCACTGGCAGGATAAACAAGCCCATGAGCGTATCGGCTCCTGGATGCGTCAGGCGGTCTCTAAACAGGATACCCGTCATCTGAAAGTCTGCCGTTTTGGCGATAACATGCGTGAAGTAGCGGTCACCGATGGTGATAAAGTTGCCGCACAGATCAAGTTCGGTTTCTCCGTCAATACCTGGGCGGTTGGCGATCTGGTGCAGGTGGTGAACTCCATCAGCGACGGCGATGTTAACGCGCTGGTCGATGAGTACGAAAGCTGCTACACCATGACGCCTGCCACACAAATCCACGGCGAAAAACGACAGAACGTGCTAGAAGCGGCGCGTATTGAGCTGGGGATGAAGCGTTTCCTGGAACAAGGTGGCTTCCACGCGTTCACCACCACCTTTGAAGATTTGCACGGTCTGAAACAGCTTCCAGGTCTGGCCGTACAGCGTCTGATGCAGCAGGGTTACGGCTTTGCGGGCGAAGGCGACTGGAAAACCGCCGCCCTGCTTCGCATCATGAAGGTGATGTCAACCGGTCTGCAGGGCGGCACCTCCTTTATGGAGGACTACACCTATCACTTCGAGAAAGGTAATGACCTGGTGCTCGGCTCCCATATGCTGGAAGTCTGCCCGTCGATTGCCGTAGAAGAGAAACCGATCCTCGACGTTCAGCATCTCGGTATTGGTGGTAAGGACGATCCTGCCCGACTGATCTTCAATACCCAAACCGGTCCAGCGATTGTCGCCAGCCTGATTGATCTCGGCGATCGTTACCGTCTGCTGGTTAACTGTATCGACACGGTGAAAACACCGCACTCCCTGCTGAAACTGCCGGTGGCGAATGCGCTGTGGAAAGCGCAACCGGATCTGCCAACTGCTTCCGAAGCGTGGATCCTCGCTGGTGGCGCGCACCATACCGTCTTCAGCCATGCGCTGAACCTCAACGATATGCGTCAGTTCGCCGAGATGCACGACATTGAAATCACGGTGATTGATAACGACACCCGCCTGCCAGCGTTTAAAGACGCACTGCGCTGGAACGAAGTGTATTACGGATTTCGTCGCTAAGTAGCCACATCAGGTATGTAACGCCTGATGCGACGCTGACGCGTCTTATCTGGCCTACACGCTGCGATTTTGTAGGCCGGATAAGCAAAGCGCATCCGGCATTCAACGCCTGATGCGACGCTGGCGCGTCTTATCAGGCCTACGCGCTGCGATTTTGTAGACCGGATAAGCGAAGCGCATCCGGCACGAAGGAGTCAACATGTTAGAAGATCTCAAACGCCAGGTATTAGAAGCCAACCTGGCGCTGCCAAAACACAACCTGGTCACGCTCACATGGGGCAACGTCAGCGCCGTTGATCGCGAGCGCGGCGTCTTTGTGATCAAACCTTCCGGCGTCGATTACAGCGTCATGACCGCTGACGATATGGTCGTGGTTAGCATCGAAACCGGTGAAGTGGTTGAAGGTACGAAAAAGCCCTCCTCCGACACGCCAACTCACCGGCTGCTCTATCAGGCATTCCCCTCCATTGGCGGCATTGTGCATACGCACTCGCGCCACGCCACCATCTGGGCGCAGTCGGGTCAGTCGATTCCAGCAACCGGCACCACCCACGCTGACTATTTCTACGGCACCATTCCCTGCACCCGCAAAATGACCGACGCAGAAATCAACGGCGAATATGAGTGGGAAACCGGTAACGTCATCGTAGAAACCTTTGAAAAACAGGGTATCGATGCAGCGCAAATGCCCGGCGTTCTGGTCCATTCCCACGGCCCGTTTGCATGGGGCAAAAATGCCGAAGATGCGGTGCATAACGCCATCGTGCTGGAAGAGGTCGCTTATATGGAGATATTCTGCCGTCAGTTAGCGCCGCAGTTACCGGATATGCAGCAAACGCTGCTGGATAAACACTATCTGCGTAAGCATGGCGCGAAGGCATATTACGGGCAGTAATGACTGTATAAAACCACAGCCAATCAAACGAAACCAGGCTATACTCAAGCCTGGTTTTTTGATGGATTTTCAGCGTGGCGCAGGCAGGTTTTATCTTAACCCGACACTGGCGGGACACCCCGCAAGGGACAGAAGTCTCCTTCTGGCTGGCGACGGACAACGGGCCGTTGCAGGTTACGCTTGCACCGCAAGAGTCCGTGGCGTTTATTCCCGCCGATCAGGTTCCCCGCGCTCAGCATATTTTGCAGGGTGAACAAGGCTTTCGCCTGACACCGCTGGCGTTAAAGGATTTTCACCGCCAGCCGGTGTATGGCCTTTACTGTCGCGCCCATCGCCAATTGATGAATTACGAAAAGCGCCTGCGTGAAGGTGGCGTTACCGTCTACGAGGCCGATGTGCGCCCGCCAGAACGCTATCTGATGGAGCGGTTTATCACCTCACCGGTGTGGGTCGAGGGTGATATGCACAATGGCACTATCGTTAATGCCCGTCTGAAACCGCATCCCGACTATCGTCCGCCGCTCAAGTGGGTTTCTATAGATATTGAAACCACCCGCCACGGTGAGCTGTACTGCATCGGCCTGGAAGGCTGCGGGCAGCGCATCGTTTATATGCTGGGGCCGGAGAATGGCGACGCCTCCTCGCTTGATTTCGAACTGGAATACGTCGCCAGCCGCCCGCAGTTGCTGGAAAAACTCAACGCCTGGTTTGCCAACTACGATCCTGATGTGATCATCGGTTGGAACGTGGTGCAGTTCGATCTGCGAATGCTGCAAAAACATGCCGAGCGTTACCGTCTTCCGCTGCGTCTTGGGCGCGATAATAGCGAGCTGGAGTGGCGCGAGCACGGCTTTAAAAACGGCGTCTTTTTTGCCCAGGCTAAAGGTCGGCTAATTATCGACGGTATCGAGGCGCTGAAATCCGCGTTCTGGAATTTCTCTTCATTCTCGCTGGAAACTGTCGCTCAGGAGCTATTAGGCGAAGGAAAATCTATCGATAACCCGTGGGATCGAATGGACGAAATTGACCGCCGTTTCGCCGAAGATAAACCTGCGCTGGCAACTTATAACCTGAAAGATTGCGAGCTGGTGACGCAGATCTTCCACAAAACTGAAATCATGCCATTTTTACTCGAACGGGCAACGGTGAACGGCCTGCCGGTGGACCGACACGGCGGTTCGGTGGCGGCATTTGGTCATCTCTATTTTCCGCGAATGCATCGCGCTGGTTATGTCGCGCCTAATCTCGGCGAAGTGCCGCCGCACGCCAGCCCTGGCGGCTACGTGATGGATTCACGGCCAGGGCTTTATGATTCAGTGCTGGTGCTGGACTATAAAAGCCTGTACCCGTCGATCATCCGCACCTTTCTGATTGATCCCGTCGGGCTGGTGGAAGGCATGGCGCAGCCTGATCCAGAGCACAGTACCGAAGGTTTTCTCGATGCCTGGTTCTCGCGAGAAAAACATTGCCTGCCGGAGATTGTGACTAACATCTGGCACGGGCGCGATGAAGCCAAACGCCAGGGTAACAAACCGCTGTCGCAGGCGCTGAAAATCATCATGAATGCCTTTTATGGCGTGCTCGGCACCACCGCCTGCCGCTTCTTCGATCCGCGGCTGGCATCGTCGATCACCATGCGTGGTCATCAGATCATGCGGCAAACCAAAGCGTTGATTGAAGCACAGGGCTACGACGTTATCTACGGCGATACCGACTCAACGTTTGTCTGGCTGAAAGGCGCACATTCGGAAGAAGAAGCGGCGAAAATCGGTCGTGCACTGGTGCAGCACGTTAACGCCTGGTGGGCGGAAACGCTGCAAAAACAACGGCTGACCAGCGCATTAGAACTGGAGTATGAAACCCATTTCTGCCGTTTTCTGATACCAACCATTCGCGGAGCCGATACCGGCAGTAAAAAGCGCTACGCCGGGCTGATTCAGGAGGGCGATAAACAGCGGATGGTGTTTAAAGGGCTGGAAACCGTGCGCACCGACTGGACGCCGCTGGCCCAGCAGTTTCAGCAGGAGCTATACCTGCGCATCTTCCGCAACGAGCCATATCAGGAATATGTACGCGAAACCATCGACAAACTGATGGCGGGTGAACTGGATGCGCGACTGGTTTACCGTAAACGCCTTCGCCGTCCGCTGAGCGAGTATCAGCGTAATGTGCCGCCTCATGTACGCGCCGCTCGCCTTGCCGATGAAGAAAACCAAAAGCGTGGTCGCCCCTTGCAATATCAGAATCGCGGCACCATTAAGTACGTATGGACCACCAACGGCCCGGAGCCGCTGGACTACCAACGTTCACCACTGGATTACGAACACTATCTGACCCGCCAGCTACAACCCGTGGCGGAGGGAATACTCCCTTTTATTGAGGATAATTTTGCTACACTTATGACCGGGCAACTTGGGCTATTTTGAGCAAAAAAAGAGTTCGCCAGATACCATTTTGATGCGTGACGAATGCTTTGCCATCCAGTACCATAGCGCCCTTTCCATTCCTGGACCTGAATAACACCACTACCTCATAAGCACGGTAGCGGGTGGTTATTGCCTGCAATTAAAGATATAGAGCCGAACACATATGCCTTTTACACTTGGTCAACGCTGGATCAGCGATACAGAAAGCGAATTGGGACTTGGAACCGTTGTCGCGGTGGATGCGCGAACTGTCACTTTACTTTTCCCATCTACTGGTGAAAACCGTCTGTACGCACGCAGTGATTCCCCCGTGACCCGCGTGATGTTCAACCCTGGTGATACCATTACCAGCCATGACGGCTGGCAGATGCAAGTCGAAGAAGTAAAAGAAGAAAATGGCTTGCTGACCTATATCGGTACTCGCCTGGATACTGAAGAGTCCGGCGTAGCCCTGCGTGAAGTTTTCCTTGATAGCAAACTGGTGTTCAGCAAACCGCAGGACCGCCTGTTTGCCGGGCAGATTGACCGTATGGACCGCTTTGCGCTGCGTTATCGCGCGCGTAAGTATTCCAGCGAACAGTTCCGTATGCCGTACAGCGGCCTGCGCGGTCAGCGTACCAGCCTGATCCCGCACCAGCTCAACATCGCTCATGATGTTGGCCGCCGCCACGCGCCGCGCGTCCTGCTGGCTGACGAAGTGGGTTTAGGGAAAACCATTGAAGCCGGGATGATCCTGCATCAGCAACTGCTCTCTGGCGCTGCTGAACGTGTGCTGATTATCGTCCCGGAAACCTTACAGCATCAGTGGCTGGTAGAAATGCTGCGCCGTTTCAACCTGCGCTTTGCTCTGTTTGATGATGAGCGTTATGCCGAAGCTCAGCACGATGCTTACAACCCGTTTGACACCGAACAGCTGGTGATTTGCTCGCTGGATTTTGCCCGTCGTAGCAAACAGCGCCTGGAACATCTCTGTGAAGCCGAATGGGACCTGCTGGTGGTCGATGAAGCGCATCACCTGGTGTGGAGCGAAGATGCGCCAAGCCGTGAATATCAGGCCATTGAACAACTGGCAGAGCACGTGCCGGGCGTTCTGCTGCTGACCGCGACCCCGGAACAGCTGGGGATGGAAAGCCACTTCGCCCGTCTGCGTCTGCTGGACCCGAACCGTTTCCACGATTTTGCGCAGTTCGTTGAAGAGCAGAAAAATTATCGTCCGGTTGCGGACGCCGTTGCCATGCTGCTGGCAGGTAACAAACTGAGCAATGACGAACTGAACATGCTCGGCGAGATGATCGGCGAGCAGGATATCGAGCCGCTGTTGCAGGCAGCAAACAGCGACAGCGAAGATGCCCAGAGCGCCCGTCAGGAGCTGGTTTCGATGCTGATGGATCGCCACGGCACCAGCCGCGTGCTGTTCCGTAACACGCGTAACGGTGTGAAAGGATTCCCGAAACGCGAGCTGCACACCATTAAGCTGCCGCTACCGACGCAGTATCAGACGGCTATTAAAGTCTCCGGCATTATGGGCGCACGTAAAAGTGCGGAAGATCGTGCTCGCGATATGCTCTACCCGGAGCGTATTTATCAGGAATTTGAAGGTGATAACGCCACCTGGTGGAACTTCGATCCGCGCGTTGAGTGGCTGATGGGCTACCTGACCAGCCATCGCTCTCAGAAAGTGCTGGTGATCTGCGCCAAAGCTGCCACTGCGCTGCAACTGGAGCAGGTACTGCGCGAACGTGAAGGTATTCGCGCTGCGGTGTTCCACGAAGGTATGTCGATTATCGAACGTGACCGCGCTGCCGCCTGGTTTGCCGAAGAAGACACCGGCGCACAGGTACTGCTGTGCTCAGAAATCGGTTCTGAAGGACGTAACTTCCAGTTCGCCAGCCACATGGTGATGTTTGACCTGCCATTCAACCCGGATCTACTGGAGCAGCGTATTGGTCGTCTGGATCGTATCGGCCAGGCGCACGATATTCAGATCCATGTGCCTTATCTGGAGAAAACCGCTCAGTCGGTGCTGGTGCGCTGGTATCACGAAGGTCTGGATGCATTTGAGCACACCTGCCCGACCGGACGCACTATTTACGATAGCGTATACAACGATCTGATTAACTATCTGGCTTCACCGGATCAAACCGAAGGCTTTGACGATCTGATCAAAAACTGCCGCGAGCAACATGAAGCGCTGAAAGCACAGCTGGAACAGGGTCGTGACCGCCTGCTGGAAATCCACTCCAACGGTGGCGAAAAAGCCCAGGCACTGGCAGAAAGCATTGAAGAGCAGGATGACGATACCAACCTGATCGCCTTCGCCATGAACCTGCTCGATATTATCGGTATCAATCAGGACGATCGCGGCGACAACATGATCGTGCTGACGCCGTCCGATCATATGCTGGTGCCGGACTTCCCTGGCCTGTCGGAAGATGGCATCACCATCACCTTTGATCGTGAAGTGGCGCTGGCGCGTGAAGATGCACAGTTTATTACCTGGGAGCATCCGCTGATCCGCAACGGTCTGGATCTGATCCTTTCTGGCGATACCGGTAGCAGCACGATTTCACTGTTAAAAAACAAAGCGTTGCCGGTAGGTACGCTGTTGGTGGAACTGATTTATGTGGTTGAAGCCCAGGCTCCGAAGCAGTTGCAGCTCAACCGCTTCCTGCCACCGACGCCGGTACGTATGCTGCTGGATAAAAACGGCAACAACCTGGCGGCGCAGGTAGAGTTTGAAACCTTTAACCGCCAGCTTAACGCGGTTAACCGTCACACCGGCAGCAAACTGGTTAACGCCGTGCAGCAGGATGTTCACGCTATCCTTCAACTGGGTGAAGCGCAGATCGAGAAATCTGCCCGTGCATTGATTGATGCAGCGCGTAACGAAGCCGACGAAAAACTGTCTGCCGAGCTGTCTCGTCTGGAAGCTCTGCGTGCAGTGAACCCGAACATTCGTGACGACGAACTGACCGCCATTGAGAGCAACCGTCAGCAGGTAATGGAAAGCCTGGATCAGGCAGGTTGGCGTCTGGATGCCCTGCGTTTGATCGTTGTAACGCATCAGTAACGGAGCCGAAAATGGGGATGGAAAACTACAATCCACCGCAGGAACCCTGGTTGGTTATCCTGTATCAGGATGACCACATTATGGTGGTTAACAAGCCGAGCGGTTTGTTGTCTGTGCCGGGGCGTCTGGAAGAGCACAAAGACAGCGTGATGACGCGCATTCAGCGTGATTATCCGCAGGCAGAATCGGTGCATCGTCTGGATATGGCTACCAGCGGCGTGATTGTAGTGGCGCTGACCAAAGCCGCGGAGCGGGAGTTAAAACGCCAGTTCCGCGAGCGCGAGCCGAAAAAGCAGTATGTGGCCCGCGTCTGGGGGCATCCATCCCCTGCGGAAGGTCTGGTGGATCTGCCGCTGATTTGCGACTGGCCAAACCGCCCGAAACAGAAAGTCTGTTACGAAACGGGTAAACCTGCGCAGACGGAATATGAAGTGGTGGAGTATGCGGCGGATAACACGGCAAGAGTGGTGTTAAAACCGATTACTGGGCGTTCGCATCAATTGCGTGTGCATATGCTGGCGCTGGGGCATCCGATTCTCGGCGATCGTTTTTATGCATCACCAGAAGCGAGAGCGATGGCACCGCGTTTGTTGCTACATGCAGAGATGTTGACGATTACCCATCCGGCGTATGGCAATAGTATGACGTTTAAAGCGCCAGCGGATTTTTAATAGTCACGCTGGCGCAGTTCGGTAGGCGGATAAGGCGTTCACGCCGAATCCGGCAATTGTGCGCCGATTGCCTGATGCGACGCGGGCCGCGTCTTATCAGGCCTACAGTTTAAAACTTATTTAAACCCTTTCTGCTGCTTTATCAGCTCATATGCCTGCTGAATTTCCTGCGCTTTCTGCTTCGCCATCTCCATCATCTCAGGCGGCAAACCTTTCGCCACCAGCTTATCGGGATGGTGTTCATTCATCAGCTTACGGTAGGCTCGTTTAATGGTGGTCGCATCATCCGTCGGCTTCACACCCAGCACATTACAGGCATCTTCCAGCGTCGGGCCACGCTGCGCTTGCTGCCAGTTACCACCGCCAGATTGCTGCTGATAACCGCCGCCAAACTGTGCACCGCCCTGCATCATGCGCAAAAACTGGTCAAACTGGGCGCGGGAGATCCCTAATTCTTCTGCAATGACATACAGCACCGACCGTTCATTCGGGTGCAGTGAACCATCAGCAAACGCCGCCTGAATCTGGATCTCCAGAAACATACGAATTAAGTCAAAACGACCAAAGCAGACACTGCGAAACTGGCGCATCTTTTCGCGCAGCGGGTAATTGTCTGATTTTCCCACCCGGAACGCGTTTTGCGCCGCAGTACGGGAAGCGCCATGAAGGTTCATTAGGTCCATCAGCTGGCTGGCGATATGAATATCAGCCTCCGTGACGCGACCTTTGGATTTGGTTAAATGCCCCATCACTTCAAAAGTGGTGGCAAAAAACAGCGCCTGACGCTCACGCTGGTTGGCGAACCACGCCATTTTACGGCTACGGGCTTTATCAAACATATGGCCAATTAACAGGCCTAACACTACGCCCCAAAAGCCGCCGCCCATCAGTAAGGCCACGGCCACGCCAATGATTTTTCCCCAATACTGCATATATTCCCCAAATCGACACACGGATATCAGGGCTATCTCCCACAATATAAAGGTGCTTTTACCGTTTTCCGGCTGCAGTCAATTGTGGGACATCGCCTATAATTTGCATTATCATACCTGTCATTCAATGCCGTGCCTAACACCACTGACGCTATTCGGACAGGATTAACACTAGCGTAGAGATGACGAGTACGTTAGTCTCTGACCGTTTGTCACGCGCAACGTTACCGATGATGGAACAATAAAATCAACGTATGAAAAAACGTATCCCCACTCTCCTGGCCACCATGATTGCCACCGCCCTTTATAGTCAACAGGGACTGGCAGCCGACCTCGCCTCACAGTGCATGTTGGGCGTGCCAAGCTATGACCGTCCTCTGGTACAGGGCGATACCAATGACTTACCCGTGACTATCAATGCTGACCACGCGAAAGGGGACTACCCGGATGACGCCGTGTTTACTGGCAGCGTGGATATCATGCAGGGTAACAGCCGTCTGCAGGCCGACGAAGTGCCGCTCCATCAAAAAGAGGCACCAGGACAACCGGAGCCGGTACGAACCGTTGATGCGCTCGGTAATGTCCATTACGACGATAACCAGGTGATCCTCAAAGGGCCGAAAGGCTGGGCGAATCTGAACACCAAAGATACCAACGTCTGGGAAGGTGATTACCAGATGGTGGGTCGCCAGGGCCGCGGTAAAGCGGACCTGATGAAACAACGTGGTGAAAACCGCTATACCATTCTGGATAACGGTAGCTTTACCTCCTGTCTGCCGGGTTCTGACACCTGGAGCGTGGTAGGTAGCGAAATTATTCATGACCGCGAAGAACAAGTTGCGGAGATCTGGAACGCCCGCTTTAAGGTGGGTCCAGTACCGATCTTTTATAGCCCCTATTTGCAGTTGCCGGTGGGTGACAAACGTCGCTCTGGTTTCTTGATCCCGAACGCCAAGTACACCACCACCAACTACTTTGAGTTCTACCTGCCATATTACTGGAACATCGCGCCAAATATGGATGCCACCATCACGCCGCATTATATGCATCGTCGTGGCAACATCATGTGGGAGAACGAATTCCGCTACCTCTCCCAGGCGGGCGCTGGCTTGATGGAACTGGACTATCTGCCTTCAGATAAAGTCTATGAAGATGAACACCCGAACGATGACAGTTCACGTCGTTGGTTGTTCTACTGGCAACACTCCGGGGTCATGGATCAAGTGTGGCGTTTCAACGTCGACTACACCAAGGTCAGCGATCCTAGCTACTTCAATGATTTCGATAACAAGTACGGTTCCAGTACTGACGGCTACGCAACGCAAAAATTCAGCGTTGGCTATGCGGTGCAAAACTTCAATGCCACCGTTTCAACCAAGCAGTTCCAGGTCTTTAGCGAGCAGAACACCAGTAGCTACTCGGCAGAGCCGCAGTTAGACGTTAACTACTACCAGAATGATGTTGGTCCGTTTGATACGCGTATTTACGGCCAGGCAGTGCACTTTGTTAACACCAGAGACGACATGCCTGAAGCAACCCGTGTTCACCTGGAACCGACCATCAATTTGCCGCTCTCTAATAACTGGGGCAGCATCAATACCGAAGCGAAGTTGCTGGCAACCCATTATCAGCAAACCAATCTTGACTGGTATAACTCCAGAAACACGACCAAGCTGGACGAATCCGTTAACCGCGTTATGCCGCAATTCAAAGTTGACGGCAAAATGGTCTTTGAACGCGATATGGAAATGCTGGCTCCGGGTTATACCCAAACGCTGGAACCGCGCGCGCAGTATTTGTACGTGCCGTATCGCGATCAGAGCGACATCTATAACTACGACTCGTCTCTACTGCAATCTGACTACTCTGGCCTGTTCCGGGACCGGACTTACGGCGGTCTTGACCGTATTGCCTCCGCTAACCAGGTGACGACCGGTGTCACATCTCGCATATATGATGATGCTGCCGTTGAACATTTTAATATTTCCGTTGGTCAAATCTACTATTTCACGGAGTCTCGCACTGGCGATGACAACATAACATGGGAGAATGACGACAAAACGGGCTCACTGGTGTGGGCAGGCGATACTTACTGGCGTATCTCCGAGCGTTGGGGATTGCGTGGCGGGATTCAGTACGATACACGTCTGGATAACGTAGCGACCAGTAACTCCAGCATTGAATACCGTCGGGATGAAGACCGTCTGGTACAGCTGAATTACCGTTACGCCAGCCCGGAATATATTCAGGCTACGCTGCCTAAGTACTATTCCACTGCTGAGCAATATAAGAATGGTATTTCGCAGGTAGGTGCTGTCGCCAGCTGGCCAATTGCCGATCGTTGGTCCATTGTTGGGGCCTACTACTACGACACCAATGCGAACAAGCAAGCCGACTCTATGTTAGGTGTGCAATACAGCTCCTGCTGCTATGCAATTCGCGTCGGTTACGAGCGGAAGCTGAACGGTTGGGATAACGATAAACAACATGCGGTATATGACAACGCAATCGGCTTTAACATCGAACTTCGCGGCCTGAGCTCCAACTACGGTCTGGATACGCAAGAGATGCTGCGTTCGAACATTCTGCCGTATCAAAACACTTTGTGATTTGTTGATTTACCACGTAATCCGCAGTGCGGTTAATTGAAATGGAAAAAGTATGAAGAACTGGAAAACGCTGCTTCTCGGTATCGCCATGATCGCGAATACCAGTTTCGCTGCCCCCCAGGTAGTCGATAAAGTCGCAGCCGTCGTCAATAACGGCGTCGTGCTGGAAAGCGACGTTGATGGATTAATGCAGTCGGTAAAACTGAACGCTGCGCAGGCAAGGCAGCAGCTTCCTGATGACGCGACGCTGCGCCACCAAATCATGGAACGTTTGATCATGGATCAAATCATCCTGCAGATGGGGCAGAAAATGGGAGTGAAAATCTCCGATGAGCAGCTGGATCAGGCGATTGCTAACATCGCGAAACAGAACAACATGACGCTGGATCAGATGCGCAGCCGTCTGGCTTACGATGGTCTGAACTACAACACCTATCGTAACCAGATCCGCAAAGAGATGATTATCTCTGAAGTGCGTAACAACGAGGTGCGTCGTCGCATCACCATCCTGCCGCAGGAAGTCGAATCCCTGGCGCAGCAGGTGGGTAACCAAAACGACGCCAGCACTGAGCTGAACCTGAGCCACATCCTGATCCCGCTGCCGGAAAACCCGACTTCTGATCAGGTGAACGAAGCGGAAAGCCAGGCGCGCGCCATTGTCGATCAGGTGCGTAACGGCGCTGATTTCGGTAAGCTGGCGATTGCTCATTCTGCCGACCAGCAGGCGCTGAACGGCGGCCAGATGGGCTGGGGCCGTATTCAGGAGTTGCCGGGTATCTTCGCCCAGGCATTAAGCACCGCGAAGAAAGGCGACATTGTTGGCCCGATTCGTTCCGGCGTTGGCTTCCATATTCTGAAAGTTAACGACCTGCGCGGCGAAAGCAAAAATATCTCGGTGACCGAAGTTCATGCTCGCCATATTCTGCTGAAACCGTCGCCGATCATGACTGACGAACAGGCCCGTGTGAAACTGGAACAGATTGCTGCCGATATCAAGAGTGGTAAAACGACTTTTGCTGCCGCAGCGAAAGAGTTCTCTCAGGATCCAGACTCTGCTAACCAGGGCGGTGATCTCGGCTGGGCTACACCAGATATTTTCGATCCGGCCTTCCGTGACGCCCTGACCCGCCTGAACAAAGGTCAAATGAGTGCACCGGTTCACTCTTCATTCGGCTGGCATTTAATCGAACTGCTGGATACCCGTAATGTCGATAAAACCGACGCTGCGCAGAAGGATCGTGCATACCGCATGCTGATGAACCGTAAGTTCTCGGAAGAAGCAGCAAGCTGGATGCAGGAACAACGCGCCAGCGCCTACGTTAAAATCCTGAGCAACTAATGGTTAAAACCCAACGTGTTGTGATCACTCCCGGCGAGCCCGCCGGGATTGGCCCGGACTTAGTTGTCCAGCTTGCACAGCGTGAGTGGCCGGTCGAACTGGTTGTTTGTGCCGATGCCACTCTCCTTACCGACCGGGCAGCGATGCTCGGTTTGCCGCTCACCCTCCGCCCTTATTCCCCCAACTCCCCTGCACAACCGCAAACTGCGGGCACATTAACGCTACTTCCTGTCGCGCTACGCGAATCTGTCACTGCGGGGCAGTTAGCGATTGAAAATGGGCATTACGTGGTGGAGACGCTGGCGCGAGCGTGTGATGGCTGTCTGAACGGTGAATTTGCTGCGCTGATCACAGGCCCCGTGCATAAAGGCGTCATTAACGACGCAGGTATTCCGTTTACTGGTCATACCGAGTTTTTCGAAGAGCGCTCGCAGGCGAAAAAAGTGGTGATGATGCTGGCGACCGAAGAACTTCGCGTGGCGCTGGCAACGACGCATTTACCGCTGCGCGATATCGCAGATGCTATCACCCCTGCACTTTTGCACGAAGTGATTGCTATTTTGCATCACGATTTGCGTACAAAATTTGGTATTGCCGAACCGCGCATTCTGGTCTGCGGGCTGAATCCGCACGCGGGCGAAGGCGGTCATATGGGTACGGAAGAGATAGACACCATTATTCCGGTGCTCGACGAGCTGCGGGCGCAGGGGATGAAACTCAACGGGCCGCTGCCTGCCGATACCCTGTTTCAGCCGAAATATCTCGATAACGCCGACGCCGTGCTGGCGATGTACCACGATCAGGGTCTTCCCGTGCTAAAATACCAGGGCTTCGGGCGCGGTGTGAACATTACGCTGGGCCTGCCCTTTATTCGCACATCAGTGGACCACGGCACCGCGCTTGAACTGGCGGGACGTGGCGAAGCCGATGTCGGCAGTTTTATTACGGCGCTTAATCTCGCCATCAAAATGATTGTTAACACCCAATGAATAATCGAGTCCACCAGGGCCACTTAGCCCGTAAACGCTTCGGGCAAAACTTTCTCAACGATCAGTTCGTGATCGACAGCATTGTTTCTGCCATTAACCCGCAAAAGGGCCAGGCAATGGTCGAAATCGGCCCCGGTCTGGCGGCATTGACCGAGCCGGTCGGCGAACGTCTGGACCAGCTGACGGTCATCGAACTTGACCGCGATCTGGCGGCACGTCTGCAAACGCATCCATTCTTAGGCCCGAAACTGACGATTTATCAGCAGGATGCGATGACCTTTAACTTTGGCGAACTGGCCGAGAAAATGGGTCAGCCGCTGCGTGTTTTCGGCAACCTGCCTTATAACATCTCCACGCCGTTGATGTTCCATCTGTTTAGCTATACTGATGCCATTGCCGACATGCACTTTATGTTGCAAAAAGAGGTGGTGAATCGTCTGGTTGCAGGACCGAACAGCAAAGCGTATGGTCGATTAAGCGTCATGGCGCAATACTATTGCAACGTGATCCCGGTACTGGAAGTTCCGCCGTCAGCCTTTACACCACCACCCAAAGTGGATTCCGCCGTCGTGCGCCTGGTTCCTCATGCAACGATGCCTCACCCGGTTAAAGATGTTCGTGTGTTGAGCCGCATCACCACCGAAGCCTTTAACCAGCGTCGTAAAACCATTCGTAACAGCCTCGGCAACCTGTTTAGCGTCGAGGTGTTAACGGGAATGGGGCTCGACCCGGCGATGCGAGCGGAAAATATCTCTGTCGCGCAATATTGCCAGATGGCGAACTATCTGGCGGAGAACGCGCCTTTGCAGGAGAGTTAACGATGATCAATTCGCCCCGAGTGTGTATTCAGGTTCAAAGCGTCTACATTGAGGCACAATCTTCACCTGATAATGAACGTTACGTTTTTGCTTATACCGTAACCATACGCAATCTGGGGCGAGCGCCAGTGCAGTTGTTGGGGCGTTACTGGCTGATCACCAATGGCAATGGCCGTGAAACCGAAGTCCAGGGCGAAGGAGTGGTTGGCGTCCAGCCACTTATCGCGCCTGGCGAAGAGTACCAGTACACCAGCGGTGCAATCATTGAAACCCCGCTGGGCACCATGCAGGGTCACTACGAAATGATCGATGAAAATGGCGTCCCTTTCAGCATCGACATTCCCGTATTCCGACTCGCCGTTCCCACACTCATTCATTAAAAGAATATGGCGACATACCTTATTGGCGACGTTCATGGTTGTTACGATGAACTGATCGCATTGCTGCATAAAGTAGAATTTACCCCTGGGAAAGATACCCTCTGGCTGACGGGCGATCTGGTCGCGCGCGGCCCGGGTTCGCTGGATGTTCTGCGCTATGTGAAATCCTTAGGCGACAGCGTACGTCTGGTGCTGGGCAATCACGATCTGCATCTGCTGGCGGTATTTGCCGGGATCAGCCGCAATAAACCGAAAGATCGCCTGACACCGCTGCTGGAAGCGCCGGATGCCGACGAGCTGCTTAACTGGCTGCGTCGCCAGCCTTTGCTGCAAATCGACGAAGAGAAAAAGTTGGTGATGGCCCACGCAGGGATCACGCCGCAGTGGGATCTACAGACCGCCAAAGAGTGCGCGCGCGATGTAGAAGCGGTGCTATCGAGTGACTCCTATCCCTTCTTTCTCGACGCTATGTACGGCGATATGCCAAATAACTGGTCACCGGAATTGCGGGGGCTGGGAAGACTGCGTTTTATCACCAACGCCTTTACCCGTATGCGTTTTTGCTTCCCGAACGGTCAACTGGATATGTACAGCAAAGAATCGCCGGAAGAGGCCCCTGCCCCACTGAAACCGTGGTTTGCGATTCCTGGCCCTGTCGCTGAAGAATACAGCATCGCCTTTGGTCATTGGGCATCGCTGGAGGGCAAAGGTACGCCGGAAGGTATATACGCGCTGGATACCGGCTGCTGCTGGGGTGGTACATTAACCTGCCTGCGCTGGGAAGATAAACAGTATTTTGTCCAGCCGTCGAACCGGCATAAGGATTTGGGCGAAGCGGCGGCGTCTTAAACACAGCCTGATATAGGAAGGCCGGATAAGACGCGACCGGCGTCGCATCCGGCACTAGCCGTAAATTCTATACAAAATTACCGCCGCTCCAGAATCTCAAAGCAATAGCTGTGAGAGTTCTGCGCATCAGCATCGTGGAATTCGCTGAATACCGATTCCCAGTCATCCGGCTCGTAATCCGGGAAATGGGTGTCGCCTTCCACTTCTGCGTCGATATGCGTCAGATACAGTTTCTGCGCTTTTGGCAGGAACTGCTCATAAACGCGACCGCCGCCAATCACCATGATTTCTGGTACGTCACCACACGCCGCGATGGCTTCATCCACCGACTTCACCCACGTTACGCGATCGTCCGTACCCGGTTGACTGCTGAGGATAATATTTTTGCGTCCTGGCAACGGACGACCGATTGATTCCCAGGTATGGCGGCCCATAATCACGGGTTTATTTAAGGTGTTGCGTTTAAACCAGGCGAGATCGGCAGGCAGGTTCCACGGCATGGCGTTTTCCATGCCGATAACGCGATCTACCGCTAACGCCGCAATCAGACTGATCATTGAGATTTCCCGATAAAAAAAATTGTCGCCACTATACGTAAAGCGTAAACCGTCGTCGACTGGTGCGAGGATGATGTTGAGGAAAATTTTATATTCTGCTGGCGAGTCCACGCTCTCTCCCTGGACTCGCCGCATTACAATGAAACAAAAACAAACAGTTAGCTGTAAAGTGTGATTTACGTCACTCTTTATTAGGATGAGGGTTTCGTTTCCGGTTCATCCGCCATGTTGCCGGTATGTTTACCTTCTTCGGTTCCCTGCCAGCCATGTCGTTGAATTAATGACAGATGTTCGCGGTCCTCGGTAATGATCTCACTTAACATCGCGCTGGTGCGTTTATAGACCGCCGCGCGGGCTTTGGTGTCGTTCTCAACCATTGCCATCTCTTCCACCATCTGAATATTAAAGCGGCGGAACACATCGGCACGTTCTCGCGCTTCATACGGCCCCAGACCTAAACTTTCCAGTGCCAGACGCCCGGTTTTCAGCGCACCTTCGAAGGTTTCACGCTCCGGCTTTTCAACGCCTGCCTGACGCAAACGAATGTAGTGGTCGACATCGCGGGCGCGGGCAATAATCTGCAAATGCGGGAAGTGTTCTTTCACCATCTCTGTCAGTTGCAGGTTGGTTTGCGGATCGTCGATGGCGTTAATCAGCACTTCCGCTTTCGCCGCTCCCGCAGATTCCAGTAAATCCATCCGCGTGGCATCGCCATAAAACACTTTCATACCAAATTTACGCAAGGTTTCGATATGGTCCGGATCGTGATCGAGCACCACCATTTTCACCCCGCTGGAGAGCAGTAAACGTCCGGTGATCTGCCCAAAACGACCGAATCCGGCAATGATTACCCGCGGCTGTTCTTCGTCGATCTCATCGGCTTCACGCGCCTCTTCAGTAGAAGATTGCTCAAGGCGATTGAGGATCACCAGCAGAATCGGCGTTGCCGCCATCGACAGCGCCACCGCCAGGGTCAGCGATTTCGCCCACTCCGGCTCCAGCACATTCGCCATCTGCGCCGCGCCAAATACCACAAAGGCAAACTCACTGCCCTGCCCTAACAACACCGCAAACCAACGACGCTGTTTATTTGGCACTTGCAACGGTCGGGCAATCAGCCACAGCATGGCGATTTTGATGATGAGGAAACCGAGCAGCAAAATGACAATGCGCAATGGGTTTTCAAGCAGCGTGCCAAAGTCTATCGACATGCCAACACCGATGAAAAACAGCCCCAACAGCAAACCTTTAAAGGGTTCGATATCGCTCTCCAGCGCATGACGGTATTCCGAGCTTGCCAGCAGTACGCCCGCCAGAAATGCGCCCATCGCCATCGACAAGCCGACCTCTTCCAGCAGCAAACCAAAGCCAAACACGAGGAATAACGCCACGGCACTAAACACTTCCCGCAAGCCAGAGCGGGCTACAAAACGCAGCGCCGGACGCGTGACATAGCGCCCCAGCAATACCACCAGCACCAGCGCACCCGCCACTTTTAACGCCGAGAGAGCAAATGCGCCCATCGTCGTCGAGGCACTGCTCGTTGCCAGTAGCGGAATCATCGCCACCAGCGGGATCGCCGCGATATCCTGGAACAGCAGCACCGCAAAGGCACTGCGACCCATTTGCGTCACCATCAGATTGCGTTCATTCATCGCCTGCATGGCAATCGCCGTAGAGGAGAGCGCCAGCGTCATGCCGATCAATTCCGCGACCTGCCAGCGCAGCCCAAGTAACATGCAGAACAGCCCCAGCAGGCCGCCGCAAATCACCATCTGCAATGCGCCACCGCCGAACACTGCCGCACGCAGCTTCCACAGCCTTTGTGGATCGAGTTCGAGGCCGATAATAAACAGCATCAGCACCACCCCAATCTCGGCAAAGTGCAGAATAGATTCGGCATCGGTCACCAGTCGCAGCCCCCACGGGCCAATAATGCAGCCGGCGATCAGGTAGCCAAGTACCGATCCCAGACCAAGACGTACCGCAATGGGTACAATCAGCGCTGCCGAACCGAGATAAATCAGCGCCTGAATCAGCGTATGGCTATCCATGATGGGCCTCCTGCCATTCCAGCAGACGTTGCTTATAGTGACGCGCCTGCCCTTCGAGGGTTTCGTCGTCACAAATAAAGGTGCAGTGCATGGCAAACGGTGGCAGCCAGTTCAGCCCGCAGTAGATTGCCGTCGCCTGTAGCGGCTGCGACAGCACATCAAAGCCCGGATGCGCACCAATTTCAAAATGGCTTTCCCCGCCGCCGGTCGTCACCGCCCACAGCAAATGTTTGCCATGCAGCGCCTTGCCGCCGTGACCGTAAGCCCAGCCGTGCGACAAAACTTTATCGATCCAAAGTTTAAGAAGCGGAGGAATGCTGTACCACTGCATCGGATGCTGCCAGACGATCAGATCGGCGCGAGACAGCGCCTCCTGCTCGGCGGCAATATCGATATTGAAGTCAGGATAGAGTTGATAAAGAGAGCGAATTTCGACGCCTTCCAGCGTCCTTGCCTGTTCAAGCATCCGTTTATTCGCATGGGAATGATGCGGATACGGATGCGCATAAATTATAAGAATCATAGGTAGCCCGCGTGATTACGCCTTTGTTTTCCCACAAAGTGTAGTCATATATTCACGCGGCTTATAGTCAATAATATTGATTCAGAAAAGAGAGAAATCTGAACAATTTACCCCATTCTCTGCCCGCGGATCGTCATATTGCTGGTTTGCGCCAGTGACATCCCTCGATGTCTCCGGGGCAAACGCTACGGAAATCAACAAGCCAAACAGCGAGATACCCGCCCCCATTAGCATCGTGTTACTGATACCGTAATTATTGATAAAGATCGGCAGTGCCCAGGTCGAAACAATGGTGCCAATACGGCTTAAGGACATAATCACGCCCACGGCAGAGGCGCGGATATCTGTCGGGAAGAGTTCATTAGGATAGAGCCACTGCAAATTACCCGGCCCGCCAGAGAAAAAGGCATACACCGCAAAGGCCATCACTACCAGCCAGATCCCCATATCCGGGATCAGCCCCAAAACCGCCAGCGCCAGCGTCATCATGGCAAAGCTGCCAATCAACAATGGACGCCGTCCGGCAGTGTTTAACCACAGCATCGGCGGAATACAGCCGAGCATAAAGAACAGGCTAATCACCACGTTCCCCAGCGCCGCGTTTTTGCCAACACCCAATCCCAACAAACCAACGATTTGCGGGCCAAAGGTGTAAATGGCGAACATTGGGATCACCTGGCAGGTCCAGATGGCGGCAACAAACAGAACAAAAGGAAAATGGCGGCGATTAAACAGATCGCGAAAACGGGTTTGCTGCGGCTGCTCTTCATCGAAAGCCACCGGTTCGCCAAACAGTTTTATCATCATCTCTTCGCACTCTTTTACTCGCCCTTTGCGTAATAACCAGCGGGGAGATTCAGGCAGTTCGAATCGACCAATCAAAATCAACAAACAGGGGATCGCCGCGCTACCCAGCATCCAGCGCCAGCCGCCTTCCACATCATAAAGCCAGTAGCCGACCAGATCGGCGCAGGTCACGCCGACATACCACATGGCGGCGATAAAGCTGATGGAAAATGCCCGCTGACGGGTACTGGAGAACTCGGTGATCATTGAGGTGGCGATGGGATAATCTGCACCGATGACAATGCCGATAAGTACCCGCATCACCAACAGTTCGACGGGGGATGAAACAAACATCGTCGCCACCGATATCACGCCGATGGCGATGATATCAATGAGGAACATTTTGCGCCGTCCGACTTTATCGGAAATATAGCCAAACAGCGATGTGCCAACGAACAGCCCGGCGAGCGTTCCCGCGCCCAACAAGCCAATCCAGTCAGCGTCCAGTTTTAGCGCCGGAGTCAGTTGCTCCAGCGCCACGCCAATCATTACCAGTACATAACCATCCAGAAACGGGTAATGCTGCCAACTTACTGATTTAGTGTATGATGGTGATTTTAAGGTGCTTGCGTGGCTTCCATTTCCATCAGATGTCCTTCCTGCTCCGCTACTGAAGGCGTGGTGCGTAACGGCAAA